>CAIWPS010000112.1 GCA_903914615.1 uncultured beta proteobacterium
CCCAGCCGCAGCAGCACCGCGCGGCCGCCGGCCGCCAGTGGCGCCGCCGCCGCCATCAATGCGGCCTGGTGCGCGGCCTGCGCCACCGGGTCGTCGCGCGCGGCCAGCCGCTGCACGGTGGCTTGCGGCAGCAGCAGCTCGAAACCGGTGACGGCGCCATCGCGCCCGACCAGCGGCCGCCGCAGCCCGAAGGCCGGTGCTTCGCCAGCCGGGGCCAATGCCTTCGGCGCCGCTGGCGTTGCCTGCCTTGCGGTTCGCACGGGCGGCGCGGCCACGTTCGACCCCATGAGGCGGCTGAACCAGCCCATCACGCCAGGCCGGCGGTCGGTCGCCGCAGTGCTTCAGACAGATTGCTCATCCGCCCGATGCTAAGAACCGCGGCGCGCCGTGAAAGGCGAGAAAAGAGGGCCAATCGCGACCGTGGATCAAGGCGGCGCGTTTGACGGCGGCTCGCCCAGCAGGCCCTGCCCCGAATCGTCGGGAACGGCCTCGGCCGCCGCCCGGGCCAGCGCCATCCACACCGGGAAAGTCGGCTTCCAGGCCCGCCGCGGCGCCGGCCGCGCCACTTCCAGCGCCGCATCGTCGGCCAGCATCACGCCGTAGCCGGCCGGCACCTCGTCGGGGTCGGCAATGCCCCGGCGCAGCACGTACCAGCACTGGCTGGCCAGCGCCAGGTAGGCCGCGCCCTTGTCCTGCCGCCGCAGGTCGGCCAGCAGGTCGGCGCGGCTGACCTTGATCTCGTGCGCCGCCGCTTCGGTGTGGTCCTCCACCGTGGTGTGGCGGATCGAATAGACGTCGGGCATCGCGATGGCCCAGCGCGTCGGGCCGGCAGCGTCTTCAGGGTCGGGCAGCGGCGCGCGCAGCGCCAGCCCGCGCCAAACCACGCGACCGGCACGCTGCATCTCGCGCGCCACGCGTTCGACCAGGGCCTCGTGGGCACCCAGCGCGGCCTGGCTCCGCCGGCGCGCTGCCGCCAGCAGTGCGATGCCGGCGTCGCTGACCGCCAGCGTCTCGCGCCCCTGCCCGTCCCAGTGCCGCTGCAGCAGCCCGCTGGCCAGCAGGTCGAGCTCGATGGCGTCGCGGCAGGGCCAGCCGGCCGAGCGCCAGACCTCGCGCAGCCGCCGCCGGTGGGCGGCCCCCAGCTCGGCCGCAGCCACCGCGGCCCCGCTACTCGACGACCTGCACGCCCTTCCAGAAAGCCACGCGGCCCTTGATCTGCGCCGCGGCTTCCTTCGGGTCGGGGTAGTACCAGACGGCGTCGGGGTTGGCATCGCCGCCCACGAACAGCGTGTGGTAGCTGGCCTGGCCCTTCCACGAGCACATCGTCTTGGTGTTGCTGGGCAGCAGGAACTTGGGGTCCAGCGCTGCGGCCGGGAAGTAGTGGTTGCCTTCGACGACCACGGTGTCGTCGCTCTCGGCGACGACGGTGCCTTTCCAGATGGCTTTCACGGGCTGCGCTCCAGGGGTTCGGGTGGGGCCGTTCAGGTTACCACCGCGGGCTTGAACGCTGCATGCAAGCCGCTGCAACCCGCGGCGGCCGCGCGGCCGCTAAAGTGCCCGCATGGACACTCGCCTCACCACCCCCCGCAGCGTCGAGCGCGTGCTGCAAGGCCAGGCCACCAGCGACGGCGCCGGCGTGCGCCTGACGCGCCTGCTGACGGCCGACCTGCAGCGCCGGCTCGACCCTTTCCTGATGCTGGACCTCTTCGGCACCGACAACCCGGGCGACTACATCGGCGGCTTCCCCGACCACCCGCACCGCGGCTTCGAGACCATCACCTACATGCTGCAAGGGCGCATGCGCCACCGCGACAGCGTCGGCAACGTCGGCCTGCTGGTGCCCGGCAGCGTGCAGTGGATGACCGCCGGCCGCGGCGTCATCCACAGCGAGATGCCCGAGCAGGAAGACGGCGCGATGGAAGGCTTCCAGCTCTGGCTGAACCTGCCCGGGCGCAGCAAGATGCGCGCGCCCTGGTACCGCGACATCGCCTCCAGCGAAGTCCCCGAGTGGCAGGGCGCGGGCGTCACCGTGCGCGTCATCGCCGGTGCCGCCCAGGGCGTGAGCGGTGCGGTGCAGCGCGAGGACACCGAGCCGCTGTACCTGGACCTGCACCTGGACCCTGGCGCCGTGTTCGAGCAGCCGCTGCCCGCCACGCACAACGCCTTCGTCGTCGTCTACCGCGGCGAACTGACCATCGCCGACACCCCGGTGCGCCCGCGCCGCATGGCCATCCTGGCCAACACACCGGACAGCGACGGCGTGGCCCTGCGCGCCGGGCCGGATGGCGCGCGCGCCATCCTCGTCGCCGGCCGCCCGCTGAAGGAGCCGATCGCCCAGTACGGCCCCTTCGTGATGAACACCCAGCAGGAAATCTTCCAGGCCGTGCAGGACTTCCAGGCCGGCCGCCTGGCCTGAACGGCCCAGCGCGGGCCGCTCAGCGGTCCTTGCGCAGGATGCCGGTCGGCGCGGCGTCGTCGCCGACGACGAACAGGGTGTAGTTGGCACCGGCGACGAAGGTCTGCGTGCCGGCCGCGAACAGCGGCGCCGACAGACCGGACGCGGTGACCGAGATGGCCGACGTCGTGCTCGGCGGCACGAAGGCGTAGCCCGAGGCCAGCCCGGGCGCCACGCTGTCGGCCACGGGCACGAAATCCACCGTCATCGCCAGCGGCGTGGCCAGCGTCGGCAGGCCGTCGACGAGGCGGATCTTGGCCTTCGTGGCGTCGCTGGGCAGGCGGTTGTCGTCGGTGATCCAGCTCGCCTTGGCGGCGGCCGGCGGACCGTAGACCAGCAGCGTGTAGTCGCCGCCCGCTGCCAGCGTGGTCGGCGTGGTGGGCACGCTGGCGGCGTTGGCGGTGACGACGACGGTCTGCGCACCGGCCGGCAGCAGCGTGTACAGCCCCACCGCCGGCGAGCCCACGCCGGTCATCAGCGCCGTGCCGCCGACGGTGGCGCTGACGGCGCCGCCCGCGGCCAGGCCGGCAGCCACACGCACGCGGACCAGGTTGCCGTCCAGCCGCGTCACGCCGGCCTGCTGCGTGACGAGCAGTGCATTGACGAGCACGCCGCCGCTGCCGGGTGTCAGCACCAGGGTGGCGATCTGCTGGCTGGCCAGCGCGAAGGCGGGCAGGTCCAGGCGCAGGTCGGTCTTGCTGCCGTTGGCGGTGATGCGCAGCCGCCAGGTGGTGGCGGTCACCGTCAGCCAGCCGCCGAGGGTGCCCACGCTGGCGCCGGAAAGCACGGGCACCGACGCCGCGAGCAGGTCGCTGCTGCCGGTGAGGTAGACGTCCAGGCTGCCGGCGTCGGGCGCGGCGTTGACCACGCGCAGCAGGGCCTTGCCGCTGTCGGGCGCGCCGCTGTTCTCGTCCAGCGGCAGCTGGCTCAGCGCACCGGCGCCGCCATAGGCCAGCAGCGTGTAGTAGCTGTTCTTGCTCACCGCGGGTGTGAACGACAGCAGCGCCGTGCCCGAGCCGGCGCTGCTGAGGGTGGTGGCCGCGTTGCCGGGGTCGACCTGGACGTAGCCGGGGTTGGCGCCGTAGGCGACATTGCCCTGCAGCACCGTGCCGTCGACCGCGAAGTCCAGCCCGGCGTAGCCGCTGCTGGCGTTCACCAGGCGCAGCTGCGCCTTGGTGCGGTCGCTGCCGCCGCCGCAGGCGGCGAGCAGCGCCAGGGCGGCGCCCAGCGTGGCGACGAGGGTGGCAAGGCGGCGGGACGTCATCGGGCGGGCTCCAGGGCAGGTGTCGCCCGCGATGATGCCTGGGTCGGCGGCGTGCCTGCCCTCGTCGACCTCACGTCGGCGCGTCCGCGCGCCAGCCGCCGAGCTGCAGCGCCAGCCAGTGCGGCAGCGGCAGCTCGGCGGCCAGCGCGTCGCTGGCGGCGTGTTCCTGCACCAGCAGTCCGCTTTGCAGCTCGTGGCTGCTGTCGAACCAACCGCAGCCCCAGCTGCGTTCCTCGGCAGCAGGCGAGGCTTCGGCAGGTGTGGGCGCAGGCGGCGGCGAAGCCGGGCGACGGGCGATGAAGGCCAGCAGGGTGGGCAGCAGCGTCATGGCAGGCGGCTCCTTGGGTGCGGTGCCGCCATGCTCGGCCTGCGCCACCCGGCCCACCATCGCCCCAGCGGGCGGCGCGTTGGGGGCCCACCGCCGGGGCCCCCTTTCGGCGGCCCGATGGAGAGGGGCCCCGCCGGCTTCAGCCGAAGGGGCGCACGCCGATCAGCCAGCCGTGGGCCCAGAACGCGAACACCGCCCACGCGACCACGCCCACCGCCAATGCGAGCAGCGTCGGGCCGGTGCGGCCCGCGGCGTAGACGGTGGCGTCGCGGCGGTCGCGCTGCCGTGCCGCGCGGTAGCTCAGCACGGCCCAGAGCAGGAAGCTGCCGAACAGCACCAGGTGTGCCAGCGTGCCGTTGGCCAGCAGGTGCGCCAGCGCCCACAGCTTCACGCCCAGCACCATCGGGTGCTTCAGCCGCGCCTTGATGCTGTTGCCCGGTATCTGCGACGCGAAGAGCAGGACGAAGGCCGGCAGCGTCAGCAGCGCCGCCAGGTGGCGCGTCCACAGCGGTGGCGTCCACAGCACCACCGGGTGCTGGCGGGCGCCGCCGAAGCCCCAGACCAGCAGCACGAAGCCGAGCAGCGAGAGCACCGAATAGGCGCCCTTCCAGCCGCCCTCGCCCAGCCGCCCGCGCACCTGGGTGCGCCAGCCGTCGCCGAAGATGCGCACCGAATGCACGCCCAGGAACATCAGCAGGCCGAGAACGAGCAAGGTCATGGCGAAGACGAGGCAGTGAACGACGCGGCGATTGTGGCGCGGCTATGCTGAGCCCATGACCACAGACCGCCGCTACCGCCTCTACTGGGAAGACTTTCCCGCCGGTCACAGCATGGCCTTCGGCGCCTACCCGGTGACGAAGGAAGCGGTGATCGACTTCGCGCAGCGCTACGACCCGCAACCCTTCCATCTCGACGAGGAGGCGGCGCGCGGGTCGCTGTTCGGCGGCCTGTGCGCCAGCGGCTGGCACACCTGCGCCATGGCGATGCGCATGATGTGCGACGAGTACCTGCTCGAAGCCGCCAGCCTGGGCTCGCCCGGCATCGACGAGCTGCGCTGGCTCAAGCCCGTGTTCCCCGGCGACACCCTGGGCATGCGCATGGAAGTGCTGCAGGCGAGGCCCATGGCCAGCCGGCCGCAGGTGGGCCTGGTGCAGACGCGCTGGGAGCTGCACAACCAGCACGGCGAGCCGGTGATGACGATGCAGGGCTGGGGCATGTTCAGGCGCCGGCCGGCGGCCTGAAGCAACACGCCGGCACGGTCGGCGGGCGACAATTCCGGCTGGCCCGTGATGTGCTTTTCCCGCCGACCCCACAACCAGGAACCCCGCACCATGACCCTGCCCTTCCGCACCGGCCGCGCCCTGCTGGCCCTGGCCCTGGCCGCCACGCCCTGGGTGGCGCACGCCCAGGCTGCCGAGCCCAAGGTGCTGAACATCTACAACTGGTCGGACTACATCGCCGACGACACGATCAAGAACTTCGAGAAAGAGACCGGCATCCAGGTCCGCTACGACAACTACGACAACAACGAGATCCTGCAGGCCAAGCTGGTGGCCGGCAAGACCGGCTACGACATCGTGGTGCCGAGCGCGCATTTCGCGAAGACGCAGATCCAGAGCGGGCTGTACCGCAAGCTCGACCGCAGCCAGCTCACGAACTGGGGCAACCTCGACCCCGCGCTGCTGGAGAAACTGGCCGCCATCGACCCCGGCAACGAGCACCTGGTGACCTGGCTGTGGGGCTACGTCACCGTGGGCATCAACACCGGCAAGGTCAAGGCCGCGCTGGGCGGCGCCGCGCTGCCGGCCAACCCCTGGGACCTGATCTTCAAGCCCGAGTACGCCGCCAAGCTCAAGGGCTGCGGCATCAACCTGCTGGACTCGGCGTCCGAGGTGCTGCCGGTGGCCATGCTCTATGCCGGCAAGCCGCCCTACAGCAAGGACGCCAAGGACTACGACGCCGCGCGCGAGGTGCTGGCAAGGGCGCGCCCCTACGTGACGCGCTTCTCCTCGTCGGGCTACATCAACGACCTCGCCGCGGGCCAGCTGTGCGTGGTGATGGGCTACTCGGGCGACATCAACATCGCGCGCCAGCGCGCCATCGACAACAAGTCGGGCCAGGACATCCAGGCCCTGGTGCCGGCCAGCGGGGCGACGCTGTTCTTCGACACCATGGCCATCCCGGCCGACGCGCCGCACCCGAAAAACGCGCAGCTCTTCATCAACTACATCCTGCGCCCGGAAGTGCACGCCTCGCTGTCGAACAAGGTCTTCTACGCCAACCCCAACCTGGCATCGAGGAAGTTCGTGAAGAAGGAAGTGGCCGACAACCCGACCATCTTCCTCAAGCCCGACGACATCCGGAAGATGACCACCCCCGACGCCGTGCCGCAGGAGATCCGCCGCGTGCAGACGCGCCTGTTCACGGGCTTCAAGGCGAACTCGAAGTAGCCGCGGCCGGCCCTGCGGGGGCGGCTGATAATCGCGCCTCTTTCAGCCCCCCTGCCCCGCGTCCATGTTCAAACGTGTCGTCCTGCCCCTCGTCGTGCTCGTGGCGCTGCTGGTGCTGTATTTCTGGGCCGCCCTGAGCTGGAGCTACGCCAGCGGCGAACGCGCCGGCTGGGTGCAGAAGCTGTCGAAGAAGGGCTGGATCTGCAAGACCTGGGAAGGCGAGCTGGCGCTGGTCTCGCTGCCCGGCACCATGCCCGAGAAGTTCGACTTCACGATCTTCGACGAGGCCGCAGCCGAACGCGTCACCAAGGCCATGGGCAAGCGCGTCTCGCTGCACTACGAGCAGAAGGTGGGCCTGCCCGGCAGCTGCTTCGGCGACACCCGCTACTACGTCACCGGCGTCACCGTCAGCGACGAGATCCCGCTCACCACCGGCGTCGTCGTGCCCAACCCGCAGGCGCCGGCGCCGGCAGCCTCGACGCCCTAGCCGCGGCCGGTGGCCGCGTCGCTCAGGCGGCGTACCAGATGATCTTCTTGCGCTGGCCCACCCAGCGCTCGTAGTTCTTCGCGAACAGGTCCTCGATGCGGTTGCGCTTGACCTTGAAGGTCGGCGTGATGATGTCGTTGTCGACCGTCCAGGCGTCGGACATGAGCACGATGCAGTCGAGCTGCTCGTGCGGGTCCAGCGTCTGGTTGATGGCGTCGACATGCGCCGCCAGCGAGGCCTCGAGTTCGCTCTTGCCTTCCGGCGTCGCGGCCTTGCGGATGGCCTCGGCGTTGAGCATCACCAGCGCCAGCGGCTGGCCGAGGTTGGCGCCGGTGACGCAGCAGGCCTCGATGGCGCCGTGCATCACCAGCTTGTCCTCGATCGGCGCCGGCGCCACGTACTTGCCCTTGCTGGTCTTGAACAGGTCCTTGACGCGGCCGGTGATCTTCAGGTTGCCCTCGGCGTCGAGCGCGCCCTTGTCGCCGGTCTTCAGCCAGCCGTCGTCGGTCATGGCTTGGCGCGTCAGCTCGGGCTCCTTGTAGTAGCCCAGCATCAGGCACGGCGCCTTCATCTGGATCTCGCTGGTCACGGGGTCGAGGCGGCACTGGATGCCGTCGTAGGGCAGCCCCACGGTGCCCGGGCGCTGCCGGCCCGGCAGCGTGGCGTGGCTGACGCCGCAGTTCTCGGTCATGCCGTAGACCTCCACCAGGTCCAGGCCGAGCTTGTTGTACCAGCGCAGCAACTCGGGCGGCATGGGCGCGGCGCCGCCGGCGGCGAAGACGCATTCCTGCAGCCCCAGCGCCGTGAGGATCTTCCTGCGCACGATGCCGCGCAGGATGGGGATCTTCAGCAGCCGGTCGAGCTTGGCCGACGGCATCTTGGCGTTGATGCCCTGCTGGAACTTCACCCACAGCCGCGGCACCGAGAAGAACACCGTCGGCCGCGCGCGCTGCAGGTCGGCGGCGAAGGTGTCCAGGCTGTCGGCGAACCAGATCTGCATGCCGGTGGCCAGCAGGCCGTGCTCGACCAGCGTGCGCTCGGCGACGTGGCTCAGCGGCAGGTAGCTCAGCATGCGCGCGCTCTGGTCGATCGAGGTCACGCGCTTCAGGCCCGAGGCCACGCCCCAGGCGAACGTGGCGAAGCTGTGCATCACGCCCTTGGGTGCGCCGGTGGTGCCGGAGGTGTACATGATGGTGGCGAGCTCGTCCGCGTCGCGCAGCGGCGTGCCCGCCAGCGGCGCGGTGCGCGCCACGATGGCGTCCCAGCCGGGGTAGGCGGCGCAGGCGTCGTCGGGCGCCAGCGGCAGCGCGATGCAGGGCAGCGCGGCGGGAATGCCCGGCTTCATGCCGGCCCAGCCGTCGAGCTTGCCGACGAAGAGCAGCTTGGCCTCGCTGTGGTCGAGGATCTGGCGGATGGTGCCGGCGGCCAGCGTCGGGTACAGCGGCACCGAGACGAAGCCGCCGAGCCAGATGGCGAAGTCCGCCATCAGCCACTGCGCCGTGTTCTTCGACAGCAGCGCCACCTTGTCGCCCGGCTTCAGCCCCAGCGACTGCAGGTGCGCGGCGATGCGCCGCGACTGGTCCATGGCTTCGCGCCAGGTGTACGTGCGCACCGCACCGGCGCCCAGCGGCTGCGTGAAGACGACGCGCTCGGGCGTCGTCTTCTCCCAGTGGTACAGGCGCTGCAGCGCCAGGGCGTCGGGGGAAACGGTGGGGGCCATGGCGGGATGGGGCCTCGGGGGGCGCCGGCTTGAGGAAGGCCGGGAGACTACCGAAGCCGCTGCCGCGCCGACAGCAGGACTACCCTCAAGTCCCCCGACAGGGGGATGCCGCGGCGGCACGCCCCGTGGCGGGTTCAGGCGCGGCTGTGGGCCTCGGCTTCTTCGATCTGTTCCTGCGCCTGCCGCACCGCACGCAGCACCAGCGTGGCGTCGAGGTGGGCCGGTGCCGACACCGCCAGCGCCACGTCTTCGACGGTCTGCGGCGCCTGCATCAGCGCATGCACCAGCACCGACAGGGCGCAGATCGGCCGCCGGAACTCGGCCTCGGGCAGCGTGCCCGAGGCCTGCGCCTGCACGTGGTGGCGCACGCTGGCCACCGCCGCCGCGCCCAGGCCCCAGCTTTCGCACAGCGCCGCGCCCAGGGCGTCGTGGCTGACGCCGAAGCCGGCATGTTCCAGCGTCGCCAGCTCGACGTCGGTCGTGCTCGCGCGCAGCATGGCGCGGTAGTGGTCGGGGGCATGGCGGAACAGCACCGCCTTGCCGCATTCCTCGAACAGGCCGGCCGAATGCGCGGCCCAGGCGTCCAGCGACAAGCGGCCGGCCAGCCGACCCATCAGCAGGCCGCGGCGCGCCGCGCGCTCCCACAGCGGCTCCAGTTCGGGCGCGGGCGGAAACGCCGCGCGCAGGCCCATCTCGAAGGTGATGGCCGCGACTTCGCGCATGCCCAGGTAGGTGATGGCCTGGTGGGCGCTCTGCACCCGGCCCTTCAGGCCGTAGAGCGATGAATTGACGGCCTTCATTACCGCCGCGGCCAGCGCCATGTCGGACTCGATCAGCCGGGCTGCGGCAGCCAGGTTCATGTCCTCCTCGGCCAGCAGCAGCGACAGCTGCACCAGCGATTGCGGCTGCGACGGGATGTCGATGTCGAGCGAGCGCAGTTCG
>CAIWPS010000113.1 GCA_903914615.1 uncultured beta proteobacterium
CTACAGCGCCAGCAAGGGCGGCATCGTCGGCATGACGCTGCCGCTGGCGCGCGACCTGGCGCAGCATGGCGTGCGCGTGTGCACCGTCGCGCCGGGCCTGTTCGCCACGCCGCTGATGCGCCAGCTTCCCGAGCCGGTGCAGCAGTCGCTGGCGGCGTCCATCCCCTTCCCGCCGCGGCTGGGCCAGCCGGAAGAGTTCGCGGCGCTGGCGGCGCACATCGTCACCAACGGGCACCTCAACGGTGAAGTGATCCGCCTGGACGGCGCGCTGCGGATGGCGCCGCGGTGAGGCATTGGTGCTTGCCCTATAAGTAGTAACCCTATATCATGGCGGCAGTCTGAATGAAAGCACTGCCATGACCACCGCCTCCACCCGTTCTGCCGCCGCCACCTCGACGTTCGAAGTTCCGGCTTCCGCGCGCGACCTGTTCGCCGCCCTGCCCATCGTCATCTTCGCCCGCGCCATCGGCGAGGCGTTGAAGTCGAGCCAGGCGCAGCCGCGCAGCGCGCTGCAGACCGCCCGCCGCTGAGCGGGCGAAGCTCCCCGGGCTCGCGGGCCCGGGCTTGGGAGCCGCCCTCAGGCGGCCGCGCCCGCCTCGACGCGGCGCAAGGCCGCACCGCCGCCGTAGCTGCCCTGCACCGGCACATCGCCGCCGCGCGTGATGCGGATGGCGCAGTACTTGAACTCCGCAATCTTCGCGTAGGGGTCCAGCGCCGCGTTCGTCAGGCGGTTGATCGCCGCTTCGTAGTAGCAGAAGGGCACGAACACCGCGCCGCGCGGTGAACTGTCGTCGGCGCGCGCGTACAGCGCCACCTCGCCGCGGCGCGAGGCCAGCGTCACCACATCGCCCGGCTGCGCACCCAGCGCCGCCAGGTCCAGCGGGTGCACCAGGGCCACCGGGTCGGGCTCGATGGCGTCCAGCGCCGTCGCCCGTCGCGTCATGCTGCCTGTGTGCCAGTGCTCCAGCTGGCGGCCGGTGATCAGCACCATCGGGTACTCGGCATCGGGCCGCTCGTCGGCCGGGATGATGTCGGCCGGCACGAAGCGGGCGCGGCCGCCCTCGCGCGGGAAGTCTTCGGTGAACACCACCGCCTCGCCCGGGTCGCCTTCGTGGCGGCATGGGTAGGTCACGGCATGCTCGCGCTCCAGCCGCTCCCAGGTGATGCCGGCGATGCTGGGCATGGTGTGGCGCATCTCGTCGAAGACCTCCGAGACATGGCCGTAGTCCCAGTCCAGGCCCAGGCGGCGCGCGATCTCCTGGATGATCCACAGGTCCTGCCGCGCCTGCCCCGGCGGGTTCACGGCCTGGCGGCCCATCTGAACCAGGCGGTCGGTGTTGGTGAAGCTGCCGGTCTTCTCGGGGAAGGCGCTGGCTGGCAGCACCACGTCGGCCAGGTAGGCGGTCTCGGTGAGGAAGATGTCCTGCACCACCAGGTGGTCCAGCGCCGCCAGTGCCTCGCGGGCGTGGTTGGCGTCGGGGTCGGACATGGCCGGGTTCTCGCCCATCACGTACATGCCGCGGATGCCGCCCTGCTTGATCGCATGCATGACCTCGACCACGGTCAGGCCGGGCTCGGCGTCCAGCGTGCCGGCGGGCAGCTCCCAGGCCTGCTCGAAGGCCTGCCGCACCTGCGGCTGCGAGACCAGCTGGTAGTCGGGGAACATCATCGGGATCAGCCCCGCATCCGAAGCCCCCTGCACGTTGTTCTGGCCGCGCAGCGGGTGCAGCCCGGTGCCGGGGCGGCCGATCTGCCCCGTCATCAGCGCCAGCGCGATCAGGCAGCGCGCGTTGTCGGTGCCGTGCACATGCTGCGACACGCCCATGCCCCACAGGATCATCGAGGCCTTCGACGTGGCGTACAGCCGGGCCACCTCGCGGATGGTGGCGGCGGGGATGCCGCAGATGGGCGCCATCGCCTCGGGCGAGTAGCCCTCGACGTTGCGGCGCAGGTCGTCGTAGCCGACGGTGCGGCCGGCGATGAAGTCGGCGTCGACCAGACCCTCGGTGACGATGACGTTCATCATCGCGTTCAGCAGCGCGACGTCGGTGTCGGCCTTGAACTGCAGGAAATGCGTCGCCATGCGCCCCAGGTCGGATCGCCGCGGGTCGCAGACCACCAGCTTCGTGCCCTGCCTGACGGCGTTCTTGATCCAGGTCGCGGCCACCGGGTGGTTGACGGTCGGGTTGGCGCCGATGATCAGCACCACCTCGGCCTGCGTCACGTCCATCACCGGGTTGGACACGGCACCCGAACCGATGCCCTCCAGCAGCGCCACCACCGAAGACGCATGGCACAGCCGGGTGCAGTGGTCGACGTTGTTGCTGCGAAAGCCGGTGCGCACCAGCTTCTGGAACAGGTAGGCCTCTTCGTTGCTGCCCTTGGCCGAGCCGAAGCCGGCCAGCGACTTGCGGCCGTGGCGGTCGCGGATGTCCGCCAGCCCGCCGCCAGCCAGCGCCAGCGCCTCTTCCCAGCTGGCCTCGCGGAAGACGTCCATCACGCGGTCCGGGTCCATCACGAAGTCGCCGGTCTTGGGCACGCCGGCGCGGCGGACCAGCGGCACCGTCAGGCGCTGCGGGTGGTGGGCGTAGTCGAAGCCGTAGCGGCCCTTGACGCACAGCCGGCCGTGGTTGGCGGGGCCGTCGCGGCCCTCGACGTAGAGGATCTTGTCGTCCTTGACCTGGTAGGTGAGCTGGCAGCCGACGCCGCAGTAGGGGCAGACGGAGGCCACCGCCTTGTCGGGCACCGGCAGGGCGGCCTCGCGCGCCGGCATCAGCGCGCCTGTGGGGCAGGCCTGCACGCATTCGCCGCAGGCCACGCAGGTGGACGCGCCCATGGCATCGTCCATGTCGAAGACGATCTTGGCGTGCTCGCCGCGGAAGGCCAGGCCGATGACGTCGTTGGCCTGCTCGTCGCGGCAGGCGCGCAGGCAGCGGGTGCACTGGATGCAGGCGTCGAGGTTGACGGCGATGGCCGGGTGCGACAGGTCGGCCGCGGCCAGCGCACGCGCAGGGAAGCGCGGCGGCCCCACGTCCAGCTTGCCCGCCCACCGGTCGAGCTCGTTGTGGCGCGTGTAGAGCACTTCGCTGTAGACGTTCTCCGGCATGTCCGAGAGCAGCAGCTCCAGCACCAGCTTCTGCGACTTCAGCGCGCGTGGGCTGTCTGTCGTCACCACCATGCCGGGGCTGGGACGGCGGCAGCACGACGCCGCCAGCGTGCGCTCGCCGGCCACCTCGACCATGCAGGCGCGGCAGTTGCCCACGGCCTCGAGGCCGGGCTTGTAGCAGAGGTGCGGGATCTCGACGCCCTCGCGCTGCGCGATCTCGATCAGCGTCTCGGTCGCCGCGCCGCAGACCTCGCGGCCGTTGAGGCTGAAGGTGACGGGCGCGGCCTCGACCCGGCCCCGTTCGATCTTGCTGGTCGCGTTCATGGGTGTGCGGCGCTCAGGCCAGTTCGTGCGCGAAGTAGCGCGTCACGCAGTCGAAGGTGTTGGGAGCGGCCTGCCCCAGGCCGCAGATGGAGGCATCGCGCATCACGGCCGAGAGGTCGGCCAGCAGGCCCCGGTCCCACTGCGGCTGCGCCATCAGCGCCAGCGCCTTGGCGGTGCCATTGCGGCAGGGCGTGCACTGGCCGCAGGACTCGTCCTTGAAGAAGCGCATCATGTTGCGCGCCGCGCCGACCGCGGTGTCGTGGTCGGACAGCACGATGACCGCCGCCGAGCCGATGAAGCAGCCATGCGGCTGCAGGGTGTCGAAGTCCAGCGGCAGGTCGCCCATCGACGCCGGCAGGATGCCGCCCGAGGCGCCGCCCGGCAGGTAGGCGTAGAAGGCGTGGCCTTCGGCCATGCCGCCGCAGTACTCGGCGATGAGTTCGCGCACGCTGATGCCGGCCGGCGCCAGCTTCAGCCCCGGCTGCCGCACCCGACCGGAGACCGAGAACGAGCGCAGCCCCTTGCGCCCGTTGCGGCCGTGCGAGGCAAACCAGGCGCCGCCCTTTTCCAGCAGCTCGCGCACCCAGAACAGCGTCTCGAAGTTGTGTTCCAGCGTCGGCCGGCCGAACAGGCCCACCTGCGCCACGTAGGGCGGGCGCAGGCGCGGCATGCCGCGCTTGCCTTCGATCGACTCGATCATCGCCGACTCTTCGCCGCAGATGTAGGCGCCGGCGCCGCGTCGCAGGTGGATGGCCGGCAGCGCATTGGTCGGCAGTTCCTGGCGCAGCGTCTCGATCTCCTGCGCCAGCATCTCGCGGCAGCCGTGGTACTCGTCGCGCAGGTAGATGTAGATGGCCTCGACGCCCACGGCCCAGGCCGCGACGAGCATGCCTTCGAGGAAGCGGTGCGGGTCGCGTTCGAGCAGCACGCGGTCCTTGAAGGTGCCGGGCTCGCCTTCGTCGATGTTCACCGCCATCAGCCGCGGCCCGGCCTCGGCGCGCACGATGCGCCACTTGCGCCCGGTCGGGAAGCCGGCGCCGCCCAGGCCGCGCAGGCCCGAGTCCTCGAGCGCGCGGATCACCGCCTCGACATCGCGACCGCCGGCCATGCAGTCCTGCAACAGCGCGTAGCCGCCGGCAGCGCGGTAGGCCTCGTAGTCGATGTAGTCGACGAAGCCCAGCGCCGGGTGCCGCGTCTCGCCCGCGGCCACCGCCGCCTGCACGAGCCCGGCGCTGGCCGGTGCCACCGGGTTCTGCCCGACGACGACCGCGGGCGCCTGTTCGCAGCGTCCGACGCAGGGCGCGGCGATGACGCGAACTTCGCTGCCCAGCAACCCCGGCAGCCGCGCCAGCAGGTCGCGCGCGCCGGCCATCTCGCACGACAGGCCGTCGCAGACGCGCACCGTCAGCGCCGCGGGGGCCTGGCCGCCCTCGCGCACGATGTCGAAGTGGTGGTAGAAGCTGGCGACCTCGAAGACCTCGGCCTGCGGCAGCCGCATCTCCTGCGCCAGCGCGGCCAGGTGGGCGGTGGACAGGTGGCCGCAGGCCTCCTGGATCTTGTGCAGGTGCTCGATCAGCAGGTCGCCCCGGCGCGGCGCGTCGCCCAGCAGCGCGCGCACCTGCTGCAGCGCCTGCGGGTCGACGCGCCGGCCCTTGGGCGCCTCGCGCTTGCGCTGCCGCGTGCTGCCGGCGTCCACCACCCGGATCGGAATCACAGGCATGTCCAAGGCCGGCTCCCGTGGTCGTCGCTGCTGCCCAGGTGCATGCTCATCAGATCACCTTCTCGGCGCGCAAGGTCGCCAGGTCTTCGCTGCTGTAGCCGAGCTGCTGCAGCACCTCGTCGGTATGCTCGCCGAGCAGCGGCGAACGCGTCACCTCGGTCGGGCTGTCGGACATCTTGATCGGGTTGCCCACGCTGAGGTAGCGGCCGCGCGTCGGGTGGTCGACCTCGACGATGGTGCCGCTCTCGCGCAGCGAGGCGTCGGCGGCGATCTCCTTCATCGACAGGATCGGCCCGCAGGGAATGTCGTGCTCGTTCAGGATGTCCATGGCGGCGAACTTGTCCTGCGTCATCGTCCACTTCTCGATGCGCGCGAAGATGGGCTTCAGGTGCAGCAGCCGCGCCGCCGGCGTGGCGTAGGCGGCATCGTCGACCCAGCCTTCCTCGCCGATGACGCGGCAGATGGCGGGCCACACCGCCGCCTGGGTGATGAAGTAGATGTAGGCGTTGGGGTCGGCCTCCCAGCCCTTGCACTTCAGGATCGCCCCCGGCTGGCCGCCGCCCGAGGCATTGCCGGCGCGCGGCACGGCGTCGCCGAACTGGCCGTCGGGGTATTGCGGGTACTCGTGCATGACGCCGGATCGTTCCAGCCGCTGCTGGTCGCGCAGCTTGACGCGGCACAGGTTCAGCACCGCGTCCTGCATCGGCGCCAGCACCTTCTGGCCGCGGCCGGTACGCTCGCGCTGGTAGAGCGCGGCGACGATGCCCAGCGCCAGGTGCAGCCCGGTGCCGCTGTCGCCGATCTGCGCCCCGGTGACCAGCGGCGGCCCGTCCTCGAAGCCGGTCGTCGAGGCGGCGCCGCCGGCGCACTGGGCCACGTTCTCGTAGACCTTGCACTCGGCGTACTTGCCGGGCCCGAAGCCCTTCACCGAGGCCACGATCATGCGCGGGTTGAGCTTCTGCACATGGGCCCAGGTGATGCCCATGCGGTCCAGCGCGCCGGGGGCGAAATTCTCCACCAGCACGTCGCAGCTCTTGATCAGGCTGTCCAGCACCTCGCGGCCCTTGGCCTTCTTGGTGTCCAGCGTGATCGAGCGCTTGTTGTGGTTGAGCATCGTGAAGTACAGGCTGTCGACGCCGGGGATGTCGCGCAGCTGGCCGCGCGTGGCGTCGCCCTCGCCGGCGCGCTCGACCTTGATGACGTCGGCACCGAACCAGGCCAGCAGCTGCGTGCAGGTGGGGCCGGACTGCACATGCGTGAAGTCGAGGACGCGGACGCCTTCGAGTGCCTTGCTCATCGTCTTGTCTCCGTCGCTGGCGCGCTCATCGGGTGACGCTGCGGGCCCTGCACTGCCGGGCCGCCTGCAGCCGTGCCTTCAGGGGCCTGCGCCCTTCGCGGCTGCTTCCAGCTCCAGCAGGCGCTTGCGCAATGCGCGCTCTTCGCTGAAGCGCTGGGTCTCGTCGCGGACGATCGCCACGATGTCCGTCACCCTGTGCTCGGCATCGTAGAGCATCGACACCGTGAAGGCGATGGACAGCGTGCGCCCGTCCTTGTGCAGTGCCGGCACGCGCAGCACGTCGCTGCCGTACTTGGTGATGCCGGTGGCCATGGTCTTGTGGTAGCCGTCCCAGTGGCGCTCGCGCTGGCGCCCCGGGATGATCATGTCCATCGACTGCCCCAGCGCGTCGGCCGCGCTGTGGCCGAAGACGCGCTCGGCCGCTGCGTTCCACAGCGTCACGCGCCCCTGCGCGTCGCAGGCCATGATGGCGTCGCCGGCGCCTGCGACGAGCTGCTGGAGGTCCGGCGCCGGTGCCACTTCGGCGCCTTTCAAACCGCCTTGGCCTGGTGCAGCTCCTTGACCTGCGAGTCGGTGTAGCCCAGTTCACGCAGCACCTCGTCGGTGTGCTCGCCCAGCAGCGGCGACGCGGTGACCTCGGGCTTGAGATCCGAGAACTTGATCGGGCTGCCCACCGTCCAGTAGCTGCCGCGCACCTTGTGCGGCACTTCGACGATGGAGCCGCTGGCGCGCAGCGACTTGTCGTGCAGCAGTTCCTTCATCGACAGCACCGGCGCGCAGGGGATGTCGAACTTGCGGAAGATGTCCACCGCCTCGTACTTGGTCTTGTCCTTGATGAAGTCCTCGATGGTGCCGAAGATGTCCATGATGTGCGGCTGGCGGCCGCGCGGCGTGTTGTAGGCCGGGTCGTCCTTCCACTGCGGCTTGCCGATGGCGTCGCAGATCGGCGCCCAGGCGTGGCCCTGGATGGTGAAGTAGATGTAGGCATTGGGGTCGGTCTCCCAGCCCTTGCACTTCAGGATCCAGCCCGGCTGGCCGCCACCGCCGGCGTTGGCGCCGCGCGGCACCACGCCGTCCTTGAAGGCTTCCATCTCGTGCGGGTACTGCGGGTACTCTTCCAGGTAGCCCACGGTGTCCAGGCGCAGCTGGTCGCGCATCTTCACGCGGCACAGGTTGAGCACTGCGTCCTGCATCGACACCGCCACCTTCTGGCCCTTGCCGGTCTTCTGCTTGCCGATGTAGGCGGTGAGGATGCCGATGGCCAGGTGCATGCCGGTGTTGCTGTCCCCCAGCGCGGCCGACGAGATGGTCGGGCCCGCGTTCTCGCCCTTCCAGTAGCCGGTGGTGGACGCCGCGCCGCCGGCGCACTGCGCCACGTTCTCGTAGACCTTCAGGTCCTCGTAGTGGTGGCCGTCGCTGAAGCCCTTGACCGACGCCAGGATCATGCCGGGATTGAGCTTCTGGATGTACTCCCAGGTGAAGCCCATGCGGTCGAGCGCGCCGGGGCCGAAGTTCTCGACCATGACGTCGCTCTCGCGGATCAGCTTCTCCAGCACCAGCTTGCCTTCGGCCACCTTGGTGTCCAGCGTCAGCGAGCGCTTGTTGCTGTTGAGCATAGTGAAGTAGAGGGCATCCGCATTCGGGATGTCGCGCAGCTGGCTGCGCGTGACGTCGCCCGAGCCGGGGCGCTCGACCTTGATGACCTCGGCACCGAACCAGGCCAGCATCTGGGTGCAGGCCGGGCCGGCCTGGACATGGGTGAAGTCGATGATCTTGATGCCTGCGAGGGGTTTGTCGCTCATGGTGTCTTGCTCCTGGTTGGGCTGGGATTACTTCTTGCCGGCGGTCGGGTTCAGGCTCGTGATGCGCCCGCTCTCGGTGCCGGCCGTCTCGTCGATGATGGCGTTGATGAGCGTCGGCCGGCCGCTGGCGATGGCCTCGGCCATGGCCGCGTGCAGTTCGTCGGGCGTGTGGGCGACGACGCCGACGCCGCCGAAGGCCTGCATCATCATTTCGTAGCGCGCGCCCTTGACGAAGACCGTCGGCGCGACGTCGGTGCCGCCGCTCATGTTGACGTCGGTGCCGCGGTAGACGCCGTTGTTGTTGAAGACGACGACGCAGACCGGAAGGTTGTAGCGGCAGATCGTCTCGACCTCCATGCCGCTGAAGCCGAAGGCGCTGTCGCCCTCGATGGCGATGACGGGCTGGCCGGTGACCACCGCGGCGGCCACCGAGAAGCCCATGCCGATGCCCATGATCCCCCAGGTGCCCACGTCCAGCCGCTTGCGCGGCTTGTACATGTCGACGATGCTGCGCGTGAAGTCCAGCGTGTTGGCGCCTTCGTTGACGAGGACGGCGTCGGGGTGGGCCTTGACGATGTCGCGCACGGCGCGCAGCGCGCTGTGGAAGTTCATCGGGCTGGGGTTGGCGGCCAGCGTGGCGGCCATCTTGGTCTGGTTCTTGTCCTTGCGGTCGGCGATGCCGCCCACCCAGTCGGCGGGCGCCTTGGGCCAGCTGCTCCCCATGCCCTGCACCAGCGCCGCGACGCAGGAACCGATGTCGCCGATGAGCGGCGCGGCGATGGCCACGTTGCTGTCGATCTCGGTCGGCGCGATGTCGATCTGGATGAACTGCTTGGCGCCCTTGTCGGCGCCCCAGGTCTTGCCCTTGCCGTGCGAGAGCAGCCAGTTCAGCCGCGCGCCCACCAGCAGCACCACGTCGGCCTCGGCCAGCACGTAGCTGCGCGCGGCCGACGCCGACAGTTCGTGCGTGTCGGGCAGCAGGCCCTTGGCCATGGACATCGGCAGGTAGGGGATGCCGCTGGTCTCGACCAGCGCGCGCACGGCTTCGTCGGCGCGGGCGTAGGCGGCGCCCTTGCCGAGCAGGATCAGCGGCCGCTTGGCCGTCCTCAGCAGGTCCAGCGCGCGCGCCACCGACTCGGGCGCGGGCAGCTGGCGCGGCGCCGGTTCGACGACCTTGATCAGCGACCGCTGGCCGGCTTCGGCCGGCATGGTCTGCGAGAACAGCTTGGCCGGCAGGTCGAGGTAGACGCCGCCCGGGCGGCCCGACAGCGCCGAACGGATCGCGCGGGCCACGCCGACGCCGATGTCCTGCGCGTGCAGCACCCGGAAGGCCGCCTTGCACAGCGGCTTGGCGATGGCCAGCTGGTCCATCTCCTCGTAGTCGCCCTGCTGCAGGTCGACGACCTCGCGCTCGGACGAGCCGCTGATGAGGATCATCGGGAAGCAGTTGGTGGTGGCGTTGGCCAGCGCCGTCAGGCCGTTCAGGAAGCCCGGCGCCGACACCGTCAGGCAGATGCCCGGCTTGGCGGTGAGGAAGCCGGCCGCCGCGGCGGCATTGCCGGCGTGCTGCTCGTGGCGGAAGGAGATGACCCGCATGCCCTCGGCCTGCGCCTTGCGGGTGAGGTCGGTGATGGGGATGCCAGGCAGCCCGAAGATGGTGTCGATGCCGTTGAGCTTCAGGGCGTCGATGACGAGATGGAAACCGTCGGTCATCTCGCTGGCTTGCGTGTCTTGGCTCATGGTGGGCTGTCCCTGGTTCCGGGCTTCGGCGTGGGGTGGAAGGGGTGTGGCCGGGGACTATGATGTTGGCCCCTGTCTTGCGCCGATGACCGCGGTCAAGATTTCAAAATTCAGTACCGCGGCCCTGCTTCATGACCCAGCTGGCGAACCACCCCGAGAAGAACGTGATCCGCCTGCAGCTGCAGCAGAACGCGGTGCTGCAGGACCTGCGGGCCGAGGACCGCGCCGAGCTGGAGAAGCACCTCGTCGTCTTCGACGGGCGCAAGGGCGACTTCCTGCTGATGCAGGGGGTGCGCGAGATGGAGCAGTACTTCATCCTCGACGGCATCCTCAAGCGCGTGGTCGCCAACAAGGAAGGCAAGGAGATGATCCTGCGCTTCGCCGGCGAGCGCGAGATGGAGACCAGCTACGCCGCCTGGCGGCTGGGCACGCCCACGCCCTACGGCATCGTCTGCGTCACCAAGGCGCGCGTGGCGCGGCTGCCGCTGCCCGAGTGGGTGGACTTCCTCGAGCAGCGGCCGAAGGTCAAGGCCGCGTTCGAGTTCTCGGTCATGCGCGGCATGAGCGAGATCATGGCCCACACCATCACGCTGCACCTGCTGGACGCGCCGGGGCGCATGCAGCGCTTCCTGCGCAAGCACCCCGAGCTCGTCGAGCACATTCCGCAGAAGGAACTGGCCTCGCACCTGAACCTCTCGGCCGAGACGCTGAGCCGGCTCATCCATCGCGCCAAGGTCTGATCGCGGGCCGGGCATGGCCCGGCCCGGGTCAGTCGTTCAGAACTGGTACTTCATGCCCACGCTGATGCCCTGCAGGTGGCCACCGGCCCAGCAGTGCGGCGCGCCGCCGTTGGGGTCGAAGCCGCTGGTGTCGGGGTTGGACGCATCGTGGCAGTCGGTCGTCACGCTGCGGCCGCCGGCACCCAGGTCGTAGTGCGCGGCGGTGTGGTTCAGCGTCTCGGCGAAGTCGGCATAGACGCCGAAGTTGGCATCGACCTGGTGCTTCCACGCCAGCGTGAACATGTTGGCCGCGTTGTCGGAATTCAGGCCGCCCGGCGTGTTGTGCTGGCCGGGGTCGCCGGGCGTCTGGCCGGCGTGGGCCCAGCCGAAGTGCAGGCTGTCGTCGGCCCCCAGCTGCTGGCTCACGGCCAGCCAGCTGCCGTTGCGCTGGCGCTCGTTCTGGTAGGCCAGGTAGGCGGGCACGCTGCGCGCCATGTGCTCGAAGATCGCGCTCACCGTGGTGCCTGTGGCGGCAAAGCGGTATTGCGCGCCGACCTTGGAAGCCGCCTCGTTGGCAACGTCGTTGGGGTCGAAGGCCGCGAGGTCGCTGGTGCGGTTCACGGCCTTGTGCAGCTCGTAGGCCGCCGTCAGGTACAGGCCGCCGATGCGCCAGCCGGCGCTGAAGCTGACCGCGGTGCCGAAGGAGCCATCGTTGCAGGCCACCGGCAGGCCGCCGCTGCCGGCGATGTTGCCTCCCGTGCAGTCGCCCTCGCCCGAGGCCAGGTTGCTGTCGTCGTAGGCGCGGTTCTGGCCGGGCGAGACGAGGGCATTGAAGGTGAAGCCGCCGATCTCGGGCGACTCGTACCAGATCGCATGGTCGAGCCGGGTGCCGAACTCGACCCGGTTGTCGCCGCCGGTGTTGCCCATGATGACGCCGTAGTCCCCGAGCATGCCTGAGAAGGCGTTCATCGAAGCCGTCGAGCTCTTGTACGGCGCGTCGGTCTTGCCGATCTTGAAGGCACCCCAGCCCGGCGAGGCCAGGCCGATGAAGCTGTTGCGCGAGGTCAGCCCGCCCTTCACGGCGCTGCTGGTGTTGCTGTTGCTGCCGCTGGTGCCGGACGTGGCCGAGACGTCGATCTGCGTCTCCAGCTGGTAGACGAAGCGGGTCGGCAAGCTGCCCAGCGCCTGGAAGCCGCGCACGCCGACATAGGCCAGGTTGGTGGAGATGTCCGGCATCCAGCCGCCGTTGCCGACGGGCCCGGCACCGTTGGACGTCATGGCCGAGATGCCCTTGGTGACGTCGTCGACGGAAAGGTCCAGGTTGCCGTACAGGGACAGCTCGCCGCCGCGCGTCAGGAAGGTAACGCCGGGACCGGCCTTGCGCTCGAGGAACTCGTGCCCGCCGGTGGCCAGGGGGGCCATGGCCGCCATGGGCATCGCAGACATCGCCGCCTGTGCAGGTGCCGCCTGCTGCTGTTGCTGCTGCTGGTTGATCTTGTTGACCTGTCCGCGCAGCACCTCGAGTTGCTGCTGCAGCAGCTCGATCTGGCGCCTGAGCTCGTCGGGGCTGGACTGCGCCCGGGCCGTGCCGCACACGCCGAGCGCGGACACGCCGAGGGCCAGGGCCAGCAGCCCTGGGCTGAATTTCTTCGTCATGCTTGTCTCCGTGGGGGTTGTCTTGTGCGGCTCAGGCGGCCGAGCCACGTGCATTGGCCTGCTCGATGCAGCGCCTGCGCATCGGGGCCAGGAAGATCTTGTCGCTCACGCCGGCCTCGTTGGCGATGGCCGCGGCGGCGATGAGCA
>CAIWPS010000114.1 GCA_903914615.1 uncultured beta proteobacterium
ATCAGACCAGGATCGCCAGGCGCGTCGACACATTCATCTGTTTCATGGCCTGGTATCGGCTGCCGCGGCGCTGGCTTCAACCGGGCAAGAAGAACAATTGCTGGTTCTGCCCCGACATGGGCCCCTGGCGCCTTGGCGAACAGTTCGGCATCAAGCGCGTACGTCCAGCCATGTGCCCAATTGATCCAGGCGAAGCTGACGCTGGGGTGCTTTGGCGGCCATTTCTTCCGCCGGCTGGTTTCGCGGCGACGGCTTCGAGTCTTCCGCACGCTTCACTTGGGCCTTGATGGACTCGATCTTGTCGGTGATCTCGGCAATCTTTGCCTTGCCCTCTGAGGTCTTGCTGGATGCGCAATGGATCCAATCTGACAACTGGCTCTGGTACTTCGCCAGCTCCGCACTGGCGTTGGCGGGGGCAGCCTGCGGAGCCGGTGCGACCGCAGCTGATGAGGTGGTGCTGACGTTGAGGTTGCTGACGCTGGTCATTCCCGGGGCCTTGGGTGCTCTCTGCAAGGTTTATCGGCTGCAAGCGAAGCCGGCTTGAACGCCCTAGGCGCCTGCGGCGTTCAGTTGCACATCGAACAATCCACCAAGGCGCTGGCCAGGTGTTCGGAGAATGCCCGGACTTTCGCCGCATGGCGTCGCTCGGGTGGGCTCACCAGATGCAGCGGCAAGCGGCTGGTTTGCCAGCCCGGCAACAGCACCTGCACTTCACCGCTGTCGATTAGGTCCTGACCCTCGGAGGCGCAGTGGGCGAAATAGCGTGCATCACGCAATATTCGGTCCAGGCCCCTGCGTGCCCACACACCGGGCGCATGGGTACTCTGTTGCGAGAGGTCGGGCGGCAGGGCGAATCCTGGTACGTCACTTGCGGCCAAGTGCGGCATGAGCACCGCGGGAGAGCCGCTCATCTTTGCTCTGGCCTTGCCGACAGTTGGGCACACAGACCGCGATTCGCTAGCTTCACGCCTTGTTGGACACGCCCGTGCGACCTCAGGCATCGCTCATCCATGCCGGGATGTCGCGTTGTTCGTGGAGCACGCGCCAGACGTCAATGTGTTCGTCGCGCTCGACGTAGAAGATCAGGTACGGGTAGCGACCAAGGCGCCAAAATCTTAGATCTGCGAGCCCGAGTTGATGCGAGTAGCGCGGGGATCCCGACTCTGGATGGCGCCCGATGTGGGCGTAGGCCTTCTCGAGCTCGTCAACGAACCCAAGGGCGACCTTCGCGGTGGCTTCGACTAGGTAGTGGTCAATTTCCTCCTCCACGTCCCTGTTAGCGAGCACCCGAGAAACGATGCCCTTCACGATCTTGACGCGGGAGGCCGCCTGCGGACCCGATCGCGCAGTGCCTCGAAGTACGCCTCGTCAGCCGGATCAGCCGGCTTGGAGCCGGCGCCGGCGAGCAGCAATTCGCGCAGTTGAACGCGATCCTGGTCCTTGCGGATCAGCTCTCGAACGTACTCGCTGCTGGTCCCGAAGCCGCGGCTGTTGACCTGCTCGTCAACGAAGGATTTCAGCGCGTCCGGGAGGGAGATGTTCATCGTGCTCATGCTGCAATCGTAGTAGTTTTGGCAAAATTTGGCAAACAACGATCGACAGCACCGGGCCGCTGCGCTGTTTCACCGGACAGCACCGTTGGCACATCCTTGCGCGATGCCATCACGCCGCCGCGTTGACTGTTAACCGGTCAACAGGTAAGCTCCTTCCCATGCCGATCCAGTCGTTCTCCTGCCCCGATACGGAGAGCCTGTTCACCACAGGCAAGTGTCGCCGGTTCGTCAACATCAAGAGCGTTGCTGAACGCAAACTGGCCCAGCTCGACGCGGCGCCATCGGTGAGTTTCATGAAGGCGCCGCCAGGCAACGACCTGATGGAGTACGACGTTGCCTGGCATGTGCGAATCAACGACCATTGGCGGTTGACCTTCAAGTGGGGTGAAAGCGGCCCCTATGACGTGCTCATCGAAGACCCGCACTGACCCAGTACCGACGGACATTCAAATCCTGAACAGCAATGGAGTGCATCATGTTCAAGAACGGCATGCGTCCTGTCCACCCAGGTGAAATCCTGCTGGAGGACTACATCAAGCCCATGGGCGTCAGCGTGCGCGCCGTGGCCATCGCCCTGCATGTGCCTTACTCACGCCTCAGCGAGATCACCAAGGGCGAGCGCGGCGTGTCGGCTGACACGGCCCTGCGCCTGGAGCGCTACTTCGGCAGTGAGGCCAAGGGCTGGTTGAATCTTCAGGCAGCCTACGAACTGCGGGTTGCCGAGATCGAGAACGGCAAAGCCATCGCCAAAGAGATCCAGCCGTTTGCGCTGGCCGCCTGAGCCACGCCACCAGGTTCACTTTGGTCACCTGCAGCCACGAGCCTTCACTCGCTCGCGACATGTACCGAACTCAGCACCGGATGCCCCAGGGCCCGTGCCGCTGCGACAAGGCGGGCATCGAGACTCACCAGGATCAGGGAGCGGCGCAGGGCAAGTTCAAGGTAAGCCGCGTCGTAGGCGCTCAAACCTTGCGCGGTCGCCAGCCGGTCAAGGCTCACGAAGTCGGGCAGCTCAGCATCCAGTCGCACGGGCAGTTCGCCCAGCTCACCGGCAATCTGGGCTCGCCTATCCGCGTCGATGCGGCGCCGTCGCTGCGCGCTTTGCAAGACATTCGTGCACTCGAGCACCCAGAGGGAGGGCGCCCAGAGCGTGTGCTCACCGAGCGCGTCCAGCAACCCCTCGGTGAAGGGCGTAGCCTCGTCGGGGAAGAACCAGGGCATGGTCACCGAGGCATCAATGACCCAGCCTGTTGACGCGATGGTAGCCGACATCTGGGCAGCCGTAGACGCGTGAGCCATCAGCGCCGGCCCTCTTCGATCATGTCGCGGAGGGATTCGCCGCTGCCCAAGGTCTGGCCGGCCCGGTTTTTGCGGATCCGTGCCGCCAGAGCGCGCGCTTGGCCAGGCGCGTCTACGACCCGTGGGGGCATCAGGCGGGCGACCTGCTCACCGCGGCGGGTGATGACGATCTCTTCACCCCGTGCAGCCCGCTCCACAAGTTCGGACAAGCGATTCTTGGCTTCGAAGATTCCGAAGGTAGTCACGTTCAAATCTCCTGGTTTGGAA
>CAIWPS010000115.1 GCA_903914615.1 uncultured beta proteobacterium
CGCCGGCCACCGCGGCGCGCCGCGGCGCGCTGGCGAAGCGGTCCTGGGCGTAGGCCTGCACGGCCGCCGCGTCCACCGCCTGCAGCGCCGCGATGCGCGTCTTCAGGCTCGCCACCGGCCGGCCGTGCACGACCAGCGCCGCCAGCTGCCCCGCCAGCCCGGCCGTGGTCTCGACGCTGCGGCCGAAGCCGCCGATCAGCGCCGCCTTGCGCGCCGCCAGTTCGTCGGCCGGCACCGGCGCGGCGGCCAGGCCGTCGACCTGCGCCTGCACCAGCGCCAGCACCTCGGCCGCCGACGCGTTCTTGGTCTGCACGGTGGCGCGCAAGACGCCGGCCTGGCGGCGCACGTCGAAGGCGCTGCCGGCGCCGTAGCTGAGGCCGCGCTTGATGCGGATCTCCAGGTTCAGTCGCGACGAGTAGCCGCCCCCGAGCACCGCGTCGGCGACCTCGCCGGCGGTCTCGTCGGGCGCGCCCGCCGCCGGCAGCCGCAGCGCCAGCGAGACCGCGGCCTGCCCCGACTCGCCCATGTCGACCAGCGTCAGCGCCTGCGCGCTGGGCTTGCCCGCCGCGGGCCGGTCCGCGGGCAGCGCCGTGGCCGGCGCCTTCCAGGCGCCGAAGTGGCGCCGTGCCAGCGCCAGGGCCTCGTCCGTGCCGATGTCGCCGGCCAGCACCAGCACGGCGTTGTCGGGGCGGTAGCGTTCGCGGTGCACCCGTTGGACGTCGGCGCGCGTGATGCGCGCCAGCGAGGCCGGCGTGCCGGTGGCCGGGTGGCCGTAGGCGCCGTCGCCGAAGAGCATGCGGTTGGCGGCCAGCGAGGCCAGCGTGCCGGGTCGCGCGTAGGCCACCTTCAGCTCGTCCAGCGTCTCGTCGCGCAGGCGCGCCAGTTCGGTGGCCTGGAAGGCCGGGTGCAGTGCGGCCTCGGCCACCAGCGCCAGCGCCGCGCCCAGGCGCGGCGTCGTCACCGTGATGCCCACGCCCGCCTGGTGCCAGCCGGCCTGGCTGTCCAGCGTGCCGCCCAGCGCCTCGGCGGCGGCGGCCTGGGCCGGGGCGTCCTGGCGCCGCGTGCCGCGCGTCAGCAGCCCGGCCGTCAGGGTGGCCAGGCCGGCCAGCTGCGGCGGGTCGGCCTCGGCGCCCGAAAGCACCAGCAGCTGCGCGCTCACCAGCGGCGCGCCGCGGCGCTCGGCAACGACGACGCGCAGGCCGTTGGGCAGCCGGCTTTCCGTCGGCGCGTCGATCTGCAGCAGTCGCGGCGCCGCCGGCGGCGGCGGGGTGTCGAAAGGCTGCGCCGCGGCGGGCAGCGGCAGCAGCGGCAGCAGCGGGGCCAGCGCGAGCACGGCGCGGCGCAGGGCGGTCCTCATGGCGCGCTTCCTTCGGCGACGTAGCGGATGGTCGTGTGGTGGCGGCCGACGACGTACTTGCGCAGCACGCGCTGCACGTCGGCGGCGCTCACCGCCTGCAGCTGCTGCAGGCCGCGGTCGACCTGCGCCGCGCCGCCTTCGAGCACCGCCGCGTTGGCCAGGGCCATGCCCAGGCCGAGGGCGGTCTGGCGCTCGGCCACGGCCGCGGTGAGCAGGCCGGTCTTCACGCGTGCCAGCTCGGCCGCGCCGGGCGGCCGCTCGGTCAGCGCCAGCACCTCCTTCATCAGCGCCGCCTCCAGCGCGGTCAGCGGCTTGCCGCCGGCGGCGATGGCGTAGGCGGTGAGCAGGCCGGGGCCGGCGCGCAGGTCGGCCTCGAAGCCGGCGTCGCTGGCCAGGCGCTGGCGGTAGACCAGCGACTGGTTCAGCCGCGACGACTTGCCCGCCGCCAGCAGCGCCGCCGCCACCTTCAGCGCCGGCGCGTCGGCATCCGTCACCGGCGGCGCCAGCCAGGTCAATGCCACCGCGGGCAGCGGCACCTGCGGGCCGGTCAGGCGCACGCTGCGGTCCTGCGGCCAGGGCGGTTCCTGGGCGTCCACCTTGGGTACCGGCTCGGCCGGGTGGGTGAGCGGGCCGAAGTAGCGGTCGACCCAGGCCTGCAGCTGCTGCGGTTCGAAGTCGCCGGCGACCACCAGGGTGGCGTTGTCGGGCCGGTAGTGGTCGCGGTGGAAGGCCACGACGTCGGCCAGCGTGGCGGCTTCCAGGTCCTCGATGCTGCCGATGCTGGGCCGCTTGTAGGGGTGGACGAGGTAGGACGCCGGCGCGATGCCGCGGAAGAAGCGGCCGTAGGGCGAGGCCAGCACGCGCTGGCGGTATTCCTCTTCGACGACGGCGCGCTCGGACTTGAAGTTGGCCTCGTCGACGTTGAGGTTGGACATGCGTTCGGCCTCGGCCCACAGCAGCGTCTGCAGGTGGTTGGAAGGCACCACCTCGTGGTAGGCGGTGACGTCGTCGCTGGTGAAGGCGTTGTTCTCGCCGCCCACGTCCTCGGTCAGGCGGTCGAACTGCTCGGCCTTGAGGTAGCGCGTGCTCTTGAACATCAGGTGCTCGAAGAGGTGGGCGAAGCCCGAGCGCCCGGCCGGGTCGTCGCGCGCCCCGACGTGGTACCAGACCTGCACCGAGACGGTGGGGCTGGCGTGGTTCTCGGCCGCGATGACCTGCAGGCCGTTGGCGAGCCGGCGTTCGGTGTAGGGAATGGCGGGCAGCTGCAGGGCGCTGCCGGGCGGCAGGGCGGGCGCCGCGGGCACGACCGCGGGCACGACAGCGGGCAGCAGGGCGATCAGCAGGCGCGCGCAGTGGGATCGAAGGGCGGGCATGGGGCGGGCGGAGCGCGGGTCGGGGCCTGGATGGTAGGCAATGTGGCCGCGCCACGCCTGGACAGGGGGGAGCGGGCGATCAACGCGAAGGTTTGGGCGGTGGCTTGCCCTGCGGCGACCGCGGGCCATCGCGGCGGGGGCCGTGCGCGCCGCGCGGATGGGCGGCGCCACCGCGCTCCTGCGGCCGCTGCCGTTCGGGGCGCGGCGGCTCCTGGGCGCGCTGCTCGCGCTCCTGCCGCGCCTGCGCCAGCTGGGCGTCGAGATCGGCCAGCGGCACGCCCTTCAAGGCGCAGAAGTTGGCCGGCGTCAGCGTCGTCGCCTCGAAGGCGCGCAGCAGCGTGGCGCGCTGGCGGCGCGCCTCGGCCTCGGCATGGTCCTGCGCCGCATGGCGCGCCGACTGCTGCGCGGTGCGGGCCCGGCGCTGCTGTTCGGCGGCGGCGCGCTGGGCTTCGCGTTCGGCGGCGCGGCGGCCGTCGAAAAGGGCCCGGCGGCGTTCCACCTCGGCGGCAGCTGCGGTGCGGTGTTCCTCGGCCACTTCGCCGGCGGCGGCGCCGTCCAGGTCGAGCCGCTGCGGCTGGCTGGCCAGCGCCTTCAGGTAGGCGGTGCTGGTCGTGTAGCGGTGCAGGAAGATCGACAGCGACTTGCGGTTGACCACCCCCGGCGCCCGCGCCTGGATGTCGGCCTGGATGCGCAGCTTCAGCGGCAGCGCGCGGCCGGCGCCGAAGAGCGCCGGGAAGCGTTCGGCCAACAGCGCGGCGCAGGCGGCGGGCGAGAGGTTGCCGGGGCCGGCCGCGGTGGCAGGGTCCGCCGCATCGGCTTCGGCGGCAGGGTCCGCCGCATCGTTGTCTGCGGCAGCGTCGGCTTGCGCCACCGCGCCAGCCGCATCCGCCTCTTCGGCTGCGGCGGGCGCGTGGTCGTCGGCAGCGGCAGGAACGGGCGTGGTCGTTTCGGCCGTCGCCGCCACGGGCAGCGCCCCGGTCTGCGCGGGGGCGCCGGGTGCGGTGGCGGCGGGCGCGGCAGGCTCGGCGTTCGGGGTGGTCTCGGACATGGGCAAAGGCGGGGGGCGCTCTGATGGCAGGCGGCGATTGTCAACGCTGCGCGGGCCGCTGCCCAAGGGGCGCTGAAGATCGTGGACCGGGGGCAGGCTGCGGGCCCGCTCAGGCCGGCAGCCAGCCCGGCGGCAGCCGCGCCAGGTCGGCCGGCTCGTCGATGTCGGCCACCGGCGGCAGTTCGGCGTGGCGCAGGCCGGCGGCGGCCAGCGCGGCGCGGGTCTGCGCCATCACCTGCGGCGTGCTCCAGGCGATGCCTGCAAAGAGCGATGGCGCGGGCCGGCGCAGGCCGACCAGCGCGTAGCCGCCGTCCAGTGCCGGCACGTAGACGGCGTCGTGGTCCTGCAGCGCCGCGGCAGCGCGCCGCAGCAGCGCGGCGTCCAGCGCCGGCGCGTCGGTGCCCATCAGCAGCAGCGGCAGGGGCCCGGCCGCAGCGTGCTGCGCGAAGACGCGGGCCATGCGCTGCCCCAGGTCGCCTTCGCCCTGCAGCGCCAGCACGGCGCCGTGGCGGTCGCGCGCACGCCCGAAGGCGGGGTGCGCCATGTCGGGCGTGGCCCACAGCGCCAGCGGTCCCAGCGCCGCGGCGGCGGCCTGCGCCACGGCATGGTCCAGCAGCCGCTCGGCCAGCGCCGCGGCCCCGGCCTCGCCCAGCGCCGGCGCCAGCCGCGTCTTGGCCAGCCCCGGCCGCGGCGCCTTGGCCAGGATGGCGATGCCGCAGGGCTTCACCGCCAGGCCCGCGCCAGCACCTCGGCCGGCGTGCCGCGCCAGTAGCGCCAGCGCAGCCGCCACATCAGCCACACCGTGCGCCACACGCCCCGGGTCTCCCAGCGGCGGCCCGATGTGAGCACCTGCTGCCGCAAGCAGGCCGGCCGGCCGAGCGCGCGCAGGCGCCGGCTGAGCTCGATGTCTTCCATCAAGGGCAGCTCGGCGTAGCCGCCCAGGCGCCGGAAGAGGGTGCTGCGGACGAACAGGGCCTGGTCGCCGGTGGCGATGCCGGTGAGCCGCGAGCGCAGGTTCATCAGCGCCGCGATGAGCGGGAACCAGGACGAGCTGCCTTCGATGCGGACGTCGAAGCGGCCCCAGTCGGCGCCGCCCTGCAGGGCCCGCGTGACGGCCGCGGCCGCGGCCGCGGGCAGCCGCGTGTCGGCGTGCAGGAACAGCAGCACATCACCTTGCGCAGCCGCGGCGCCGGTGTTCATCTGCCGCGCCCGGCCAGGCGCGCTGGCCAGCACGCGGTCGGCATGCGGCGCGGCCAACGCCGGCGTGCCGTCGCGGCTGCCGCCGTCGACGACGATCACCTCGTGGCCCTGGGCGCGCCAGGGCGCCAGTGCCGCGAGCGTGGTCGCGATGGCCGCGGCTTCGTCGAGCGCGGGCACGACGATGGACAGTCGCATCGAGCCCGGCTCAGTGCGCGTCGGCCAGCGCGCCGCCGCAGCTGCTGCCCTGGCCCGCCGTGCAGCCGTAGCAATGCTGGGCGACGTGGATGGCCTCGCCCTCGACGTCGGTCGCCAGCAGGTCGCGCAGATGGGGCCGCCGGCTGTCACCCGCGCCCGCCAGGCGCGCGCGCAGGCCCAGCATCTGGTTGAAGTCGCAGTCGTACAGATCGCCCTGCCAGTCGACGCTGATCAGGCTGCGGCACATCACCGTGGCCAGGTTGTGCGGCTGGTAGGCGGACTTCAGCAGCTGCAGGTAGCTGTCGAAGGTGCCCTTGCTGACCAGGGTGCTGCCGAAACGCTGGATGGGCATGTTGGTGAGCACGAAGAGCTGGTTGAAGACGACGCCGAAGTGCTCGGACAGCTCGCGCTGGTAGTCGGCCTGCAGGGCGGCCTGGGGCGGCGGCAGCACCGCGCCCTGGGGGTTGTAGACGAGGTTGAGCACGCGCCCGGAACCGGGCTGGCCATAGCCCAGCGCGTTCAGCGCGCGCAGGCCGGCGATGCTGCGTTCGAACACGCCCTCGCCGCGCTGGCGGTCGACGTTGGCCACCGAATAGCAGGGCAGCGAGGCGACGACCTCGACGCCGGCGTCGGCCAGGAAGGCGGCCAGGTCCTGCTGCCCGGGCTCGGACAGGATGGTGAGGTTGCAGCGGTCGATGACGCGCACACCCAGGGCGCGCGCGCCGCGCACCAGGGTGCGGAAATGCGGGTTCAGTTCGGGCGCGCCGCCGGTCAGGTCCAGCGTGGCGATGGCGCGCGCGGCCAGCACCTGCAGCACCAGTGCCGCGGTGTCGCCGTCCATCGCCTCGGTGCGCGTCGGCCCGGCGTTGACGTGGCAGTGCAGGCAGCTCTGGTTGCAGCGGTAGCCCAGGTTGACCTGCAGCGTGTCCAGGCGGGCGCGGCGCAGTGGCGGGAAGTCGGTGGCGGCGAGCATCGGCAGGGTGGCGTGCATGGGGGGGGCGGGGTGGACTGCGGTGGCCGATTCTGGCCCGCCGCGCTCTTGCCTGCCGCCCCCGGCACAATGCGGCGCCCACCATGACGCCATGACCGCCGCCGCCCCCGAACACTGGTCCCTGCGCGCGGCCGACGTCGCCACCGCGACGCTGCTGATCCCGCCCGACGCGCGGCGCGAACGCCGCTTCGAGATCGCCTGCGCCATCACCGTCGCGGCGCCCGCCGACACGGCGGCGGCCTGGCACCAGATGACGGTGCAGGCCAACGGCACCCGGCAATGGCAGCGCCGCGTGCCCACCCACAACCCCGGTGCCTGGGACGGTCTGGACTACCGCTTCAGCCGCAGCGTGGCGGTGGGACAGACGCTGCGCGTCACCGTCAGCGTGGCCTGCCAGGGCGCGCGCCGGCGCACGCTGGTGATCGAGGCCGACGAGGCCTGACCGACCGCACGTCGTGCAGCTTCAGCCCTTCGCGTCGGCGCCCGCGGCGGGCGTGTGCGCGGCGGTGCGCCGCTGGGCACGGAACTCGCTGCGCGTGTGCGGCACCTGGCGGCCCGACAGCGTCAGCGCCAGCCGCGTCACCACGTCGTGGGTGCGCGAAGGCGGGGCGTAGGGCAGCATCAGCGCCAGCCAGAGCACCAGCCCCAGCGGCAGCCAGGCATTCAGGCGCAGCTGCGGCAGGTGGGCCTGCGAAAGGACCGTGGCACTGACCGCACCGCCCAGCAGCACGCCGGCCACGACCTCGGACACCGTGTGCGCCTGCACCTCCAGGCGCGACCAGCCCACCGCCAGCGCCAGCGCCACGCCGCAGGCCACCGCCAGCCGCCGTGCGCGCGGCGGGCGCGCGGGTGTCAGCGCCGCCAGCAGCATCGGGATCACGGCGGCCGCGAACATCGCGTGGCCGGACACGCCGGTGAAGTCCAGCGCCGGCCAGCCCAGGCCCCAGCCGATGAAGGCGACCTTGGTCGCCGTGGTGACCGCCGCAGCGGCGAACAGCAGCAGCAGCCACAGGCCGACGACGCGGCGGTTCGACCCGCGCCACAGCAGCGCCAGCACCACCACCGCGGCGGCGGGCAGCAGGATCTCGGCTTCGCCCAGGCGGGTGAGCAGGTGCCACACCTCGTGGCTGGAGGGGTCCATCGTCGGCATGGCGCGATGGTAGGCGCGTGGCGGCAGCACCGCGATGACGTGATGCACGCGTCACCCCGCCGTCGCGGCCCCTGCGTGCAGGAAGCACGGCCTGGCGCCGGCCCGGGCTGCCCTGGGCGCCGTCAGCGCAGCAGGCTCAGCAGCAGACCGGCCAGCGCGCAGCAGCCCAGCACCGGCAGCACGCCCACCTGCCAGCGCAGCAGGGCCAGCGCCGCGGCCGCGGTGATGGCGGCGGCCGCGAGGTCGATGCCGCCGCCCGCGCCCTGCGGCCACAGCACATGCCAGGCGAAGAACAGCGCCAGGTTCAGGATCACGCCCACCACCGCTGCGGTGACCGCGGTCAGCGGTGCGGTGTAGGCCAGCCGGCCGTGGGTGGACTCGACCCAGGGCCCGCCGGCCAGGATGAAGACGAAGGACGGCAGGAAGGTGAAGAAGGTGACGACGCCGGCCGCCGCGGCGCCGGCGGCGAAGGCGGCGTCGGCGCCGAACATCGGGTGCGTCCAGCCGCCGACGAAGCCGACGAAGGCCACCACGATGATCAGCGGCCCCGGCGTCGTCTCGCCCAGCGCCAGGCCGTCGATCATCTGCGGCGCCGTCAGCCAGTGCTCCTGCAGGACCGCGCCCTGCACCACGTAGGGCAGCACGGCGTAGGCGCCACCGAAGGTCAGCAGCGCGGCCTTGGTGAAGAACCAGGCCATGCGCGCCAGCAGGCCGTCGGCCCCCTGCAGCGCGGCCAGGCCGGCCAGGGCCGCGGCCCACAATGCCGCGCCGCCGGCCAGCACCGCAGCCAGGCGGCGCGGCGAATGGCGGGCATGTTCGGGGGTCGGCGTGTCGTCGTCGATGAGCGCGGGGCCCCAGGACCGGGTGCTTCCGCCATGGCCGCCTCCAGGCGCGAAAGCGCCGGGCCGCCAGCGCCCGCCGGCCATGCCGGCGAGTGCCGCGCCCAGCACCACGGCCGGAAAGGGCGCGTGGCCGAAGAAAAGCGCCGCGAAGGCCGCGGCGGCGATGAGCACCAGCCAGCGGTTGTGCAGCGTGCGCTTGCCGACGCGCCAGGCCGCCTGCAGCACCAGCGCCGTGACGGCCGGCTTGATGCCGTGGAAGACGCCGGCCACCAGCGGCAGCTGGCCGAAGCGCACATAGACCCAGGACAGCGCCACCAGCAGCACCAGCGACGGCAGCACGAACAGCGCCCCCGCCGCGATGCCGCCGCGCGTGCGGTGC
>CAIWPS010000116.1 GCA_903914615.1 uncultured beta proteobacterium
CTTTCCCGGCATCCAGGGCGGCCCCCTGATGCACGTCATCGCCGGCAAGGCGGTGGCCTTTCACGAGGCGCTCGCGCCGGCCTTCAAGGTCTACCAGCAGCAGGTGCTGGACAACGCCCGCGTGCTCGCCGAGACACTCATTGAACGCGGCCTGCGCATCGTCAGCGGCCGAACCGAAAGCCACGTCATGCTCGTGGACCTGCGCCCCAAGGGCCTCACCGGCAAGGAAGCCGAGGCCATCCTGGGCCAGGCCCACATGACCTGCAACAAGAACGGCATTCCGAACGACCCGCAGAAGCCCATGGTCACCAGCGGCATCCGCCTGGGCACGCCGGCGCTGACGACGCGCGGCTTCGGCGTCGAGCAGGCACGGCAGACGGCCCACCTGATCGCCGACGTGCTGGACCACCCGCACGACGCCACGACAATCGCCGCCGTGCGCGAGCGCGTGGCGGCCCTGACGCGCGACTTCCCCGTCTACCGCTGAGCCTGGCCGGCGCACCCACCGCATGCGCTGCCCCTTCTGCGCCCACGAAGAGACCCAGGTCGTCGAGACGCGCGAGTCCGATGAAGGCGACGTCATCCGCCGCCGCCGCCGCTGCCTGCATTGCGAGAAGCGTTTCACCACCTACGAGCGCACCGAGATCGCGCTGCCTGCGGTGGTCAAGAAGGATGGCGCCCGGGTCGAGTTCGACCCCGCCAAGCTGCGCGCCTCGATGATGCTGGCGCTGCGCAAGCGGCCAGTGAGCGTTGAACAGATTGACGCCGCGCTGGACCGCATCCAGGAAAAGCTGCTCGCCAGCGCGGTCCGCGAGGTGCCCAGCGCGCGGCTGGGCGAGTTGCTGATGCGCGAGCTGAAGCGCATCGACAAGGTGGCCTACGTGCGCTTCGCGTCGGTGTACCGGGAATTCGAGGACGTGGACGCCTTCCGGCAGTTGATCCGCGACATCTGAGCGCCCTGCTCCGCAAGCTCCCCCCACCCGGGGGCCCCGGGTGGGGGCCCCTGTCGACCCACCCCGCCAAACCCGCTGCCTGGGGACGCGCCGCCGCCCTCGTTTTCCTAGAGTGTCGCCATTGCAGCCACACCGGGGAACGATGATGGAAAAGCCGAAGACAAATCAGCAACGCGGCCTGACGCTGGTCGAGAGCATGATCGCCCTCGCCATCACGGCCGTCACCGTGGGCACCATTGCGCCGAGCCTGGGCAAACTGCAGGACCGGCGGCGGCTCGAGGCGGCCACGGCGCAACTGGAAACCGAACTGCAATATGCGCGCAGCCTTGCGGTGGCGCGCAACGAGTCGGTGCGATTCAGCTTCCAGGCCGACGCCACCACGAGTTGCTACGTCATCCATACAGGCAGCCCGAACGCCTGCCGATGCTTGACAGGGCTGCCGGTCTGCAATGGCACTGCGCAGGCCATGCGCCTCGTGCGCTACGAGGCCGAGAGCCGCGTGCGCAGCACGTCCAATTCGGCGTCCTTCCTGTTCGATGCAGTCAAGGGCACGGTCACACCCACAGCAACGCTGGAAGTGAAGAATCCGCGGGGCGACGCGCTTCGGCTGGTTGTCAACATCATGGGCCGGGTTCGCTCGTGCACGCCAAGCGCCTTGCCAGGTTACAAGGCTTGCTGACCCCCACGAACACAGGCTGGGACGACGAACGGCGGACCAGGATCGACAGGCGGTTGGCAGCCAGGACTTCGTAGTGACACCGCACTCCAATAATCGCCCCATGCTCAGGAGTCCATCACTTCCCATGCGTCGCTTCGGCAGCGGCTTCACGATTTTCGAATTGCTCATTGCAGTGGCCGTCGTGGGCATATTGACAGCGTTGGCCATGCCGGCGTTCAAGGCGCAATTGATCAAGAGTCGTCGCGCCGATGCCTATGCGGCA
>CAIWPS010000117.1 GCA_903914615.1 uncultured beta proteobacterium
ACGGCCTGCCGCTGAACCCGGTGGCGCGGGCGCTGCCGCGCGACTTCATCGAGACCGGCATCTCCACACTGGACCTGATGAACAGCCTGGTGCGCGGGCAGAAGCTGCCGCTGTTCAGCGGCGGCGGACTGCCGCACGACCGGCTGGCGGTGGAGATCGCCGGCCACGCGCGATTGAGACAGGGCAGCGACGACTTCGTCATCGTCTTCGCCGGCATCGGCGTCCCCTACGACAGCGCCGAGTACTTCCGCCGCAGCCTGGAGCAGGGCGGCGCGCTGGAACGCACGGCCCTGTTCCTGAACCTGGCCAGCGATTCCAGCACGCAGCGCCTGCTGACGCCGCGCTACGCACTCAGCGCCGCCGAGTACCTGGCCTTCACTTTGGGCAAGCATGTGCTGGTCATCCTCACCGACATGACAAACTACTGCGAGGCGCTGCGCGAGGTCTCGTCGAGCAAGGGCGAGATCCCCAGCCGCAAGGGCTTTCCGGGCTACATGTATTCCGACCTCGCGACGCTGTTCGAGCGCGCCGGCTGCCTGCGCGGCGTAGCCGGCACGCTGACGCAGCTGCCCATCCTGACGATGCCGGCCGACGACATCGGCCACCCCATCCCGGACCTCACCGGCTACATCACCGAAGGCCAGATCGTGCTGTCGCGCGACCTCGACCGCCGCGGCATCTACCCGCCGGTGAACGTGCTGCCCAGCCTGTCTCGGCTGATGAAGGACGGCACCGGCGGGAAGTACACCCACCCTGACCACCCGGCGCTGGCCAGCCAGCTCTACGCCGCCTACGCGCGCGCCTCGCAGGCGCGGGTGCTGGCCAGCGTGGTGGGTGTGGAAGGCCTGGCCGACACCGACCGCCGCTACCTGCGTTTCGGCGACGACTTCGAGCAGCGCCTGGCGACGCAGACCGAAGCGCGCACGCTGGAGCAGAGCATGGCGCTGGGCTGGCAGCTGCTGTCGGGGCTGCCGCTGGGCGAGCTGACGCGGCTTTCCGATGCGCAGATCGCGGCCCATATCCAGGTGCCGGCATGAGCGAGACCAACCCCACGCGCAGCGCCGTCATCGAGATGAAGGACGAGCGCCGTGCCATGCACGAGGGCTATGTCTTCCTTGACGAGAAGTGCCTGCTGCTGGCCGGCGAGATCCTGCGCGAACTGGCGCAGCACGGCTTGCTGCAGCGCCGCTTCATCGCGCTCCACGACGCGGCGACGGTGGCACTGCAGAGGGCGGTGGCGCGGCACGGTCTGCAGGGCCTGCAGCTGTACCCGCCCAGCGACCCGGGCCAGGCGCAGCCGGTGCTACGAAAGCGCAGCCTGATGGGGGTGCGGCTGCAGGACGCGTCCTGGCCGGACGCGGCCATGGCCGCCGCACCTGCGGCCTTTCCGTCGCCCGAGGCCGAAGCCTGCCGCGCCGCCTACATGGCACTCCTGCGCGCCGCCACCGAACTGGCCGGTGTCACGGGCAACCTGGAACGCCTGTCGCAGGAGTACCGCCGCGCCGTGCGCCGCGCCCGCGCGCTGCAGGACGTGATGCTGCCCGAACTGGACCGCACGCTCTACGACAGCGAAAGCCGGCTCGAGGAGCTGGAGCAGGAAGACGCGATCTGGATGCGCCAGGGTGCACGCGGCTGAAGGTGCAGCGCCGAACCTTGCCGCGCCGGACCGTGACTTGCATGGGGCTTCTGCGTCGGACTGCTGCTGTCGGCCCGTTGCAGACTCTCGTTACTTGCATCGAGGCGGGCCAAGGCCGCCGGGTGCCGGGCTCCGCTCATGTCCCCCGGGGTGGGCTGCGCCCACCCCTCCTCCTTTACTTCGCTGCGCCCGGCACCCGACGTCCTTGGCCATCACCGCTCGTGGACTCCCCGGGCCGGCAGGCAGCGAGCGGTGCCTGAGCGGGTGGCTGGGGTGC
>CAIWPS010000118.1 GCA_903914615.1 uncultured beta proteobacterium
CGCGCGCTGCATCGAGCACGCGGTGCGGCTGGTGCAGGCCGGCCGCGGCCGCGCCATCGTCACTGCGCCCATCCACAAGGAAGCGCTGGCCGCTGCCGGCGTGCCCTACCCGGGCCACACCGAAATGCTGCAGGCCCTGGCCGCCGCGCCGCCCGCCGCGCCGCCGCCGGTGCGCATGATGCTGGCCAACGACGAACTGCGCGTGGTGCTGGTGACCATCCACCTCTCGCTGCGCCGCGCCATCGAGGCCGTGACCTTCGACGCCGTGCTGCAGACGCTGCGCATCGCGCACCGCGCAGGCTTGGCCTGGGGCCCGGCGGCGCCGCGCATCGCCGTTGCGGGGCTGAACCCGCACGCCGGCGAGGGCGGCCTTTTCGGCGACGAGGAACTGCGCATCATCGGCCCGGCAGTGCAGGCGGCGCTGGCCGAAGGGCTGAACGTCAGCGGCCCCTACGCGCCCGACACCGTGTTCATGCGCGCGCGCCGCGGCGAATTCGATGTCGTGGTGGCGATGACCCACGACCACGGCCTGATCCCGGTGAAGTACCTGGGCGTCGAGCAGGGCGTCAACGTCACCCTGGGCCTGCCCTTCGTGCGCACCAGCCCCGACCACGGCACCGCCTTCGACATCGCCGGCCGCGGCCAGGCCGACCCGGCCAGCCTCGTCGCCGCGCTGGCGATGGCGCGGCGGCTGGCCGCTCAGGCGGACTGAGCGCCGCCCAGCGCCGAGAGCTGGCGGCGCGCGCGTTCGGTGGCGCGCTCGATCAGGTAGGACTGCTCGTAGGCCTTCAGGCGCCCCGTCTCGCAGAGCTTCTGCAGCATGCGCTGGGTCAGCGAGATGGTCTTCTTGTGGCGCGCGCCGTGGCTGAAGATGAAGAAGCTGCGCGCCGCGCTGACATGCGACAGGCGCACCCGCTGCCACTGGCCGTCCAGGTGCATCTGGTAGGCGAAGCCGACCTGCACGTGGTCGGCCAGCGCGCGGCCTTCGGTGGGTTCGGCCGGCTCGCCGCCGGCGGCCAGGCTGGGCAGGCCTGGCAGCGAGACGCTGGAGGCCGGCTCGGCGCCGGTCTCGGGCCCGGGCCGGGTGCTGAGGTCGATGTCGACCTCGACCTTCTGCGACCAGTCGATGGCCGATTCCTGCACCAGCCCCAGGCGCTGCGCCTCTTCGGCGCTGAAGCTCACCGGCGGCAGCGGCTGGTCGCCTTGCGGCGGTGCGGTCCTCAGGTCCTCGCGCGAAGGCGGCGGCCGTTGCAGCGCGCCCTCGACCTGGCGCGCCATGAGGTTGATCTCGAGCTGGCGGCCGCCGGCACTCTTCAGCGCCTCGGCGTGCGCCGGCATCAGCTGGCCGAAGAAGGCGCGGCGCTCGGCCTCGGGCCAGGCGACCAGGTTCATGCCCTCGGTGAGGTCCTGCATGAGCTTGGGCAGCTCGGCCAGGAAGGCCTTGCGGTGCGCCGGCGTGGCCTTGGGCTGCACGCTCAGGAAGAGCTCGCGGCCGACCCCGCGCAGCCGCTGCGCCCGCGGGCCGTCGGGCCCGCCCTGCTCGGCGGCGCGCAGCAGCACCTGGCTCCAGACGCCGCTGAGGAAGTCGCGCAGGAAGGCCGGCGCGGCGAGGTCCTTGAGGTCGCCGGCCAGGCGCTGGGCGTAGAGCTGGCGCAGCCGCTGCTGGTCTTCCTTCTCCGACACCAGCGCCGCCGCAGCCGCGCCTTCGCCCGAGGCGAGCTCGGCCGTGAAGGCCTCCAGCGCCGCGAGCTTCTGCTCGTAGATGTCGATCTGCTCGAAGTCGCCTTCGACGACCTCGTGGATCAGCGCCTTGACCTTGGCCAGGAAGCGCTGCGCGGCGTCCTCGCCGTAGTCCTCGAAGGCCGAGCCCAGCGACGCGATGCGGTTGACGAAGCGCCGCACCGGGTGGCGCCGCGAGCTGAAGAAGCTGGGGTCGCCCAGGGCAGCGCGCAGCACCGGAAGCTGCAGCCGCGCGATCTGACGCGCCATCTGCGGCGGCACCTTGGGGTCGGCCAGGATCTGGTCGAAGAGAAAGCCGATGACGTCGATCACCATGTGATCGAGGGCGCCGCCCGCGGCTTCGCGCAGCTCTTCGCGGTGGGCGCGGATGAGGTTGGACGGCGGCGACGCGCCATACTCGCCGAGGCTGTCCGGCGCCTCGCCACGCGGCCCCGGGCCGCTGTCGGTGTAGGCCAGGCGGCGGATCAGCGACATCAGCGCCGGGTCGACCCGCCCCAGCGGCGCGCCGCCGTGCGGGCCGTGGCCGCCAGGGTGCGTGCCCAGGCCGCCGCCGCGCGTGCCGAAGCCGCCACCGCGCGTCGACGACGCGAAGTTTGTCGCCCCGGCGCGGCGGCTGCCGACGCCGTGTTGGCTGTCCAGCCCGTGGTGGCTGTGGCCGCTGCGGCTGCGCGCGCCGGGGGCGAAGTCCGAGGCGCCGGCGTCGTGGCCGTCATCGCCCGCATCGCCGCCGGCCCCGGCGGCGCCTCGCGCACTGCGCTGGCGCACGGCCAGGCCCAGCGGCCGCACACCCGCGTTGCGCAGCTCGGCGACGATGTCGGCGTAGGTCTGGGGCAGCAGGGCGCCGAGCGAGCGGCTGAGCTCGGAAGACAGCACCTTGCGGATCTCGGGGCGGTCGGACACGGCCTCGATGCCGCGGATCATCGCGTGGCCGACGATGTCCGGGCGCAGCGGGTTGCGGTCGCGTTCGCCGCCGGCGTCACCGAGCAGGCTGCTGACGTAGCCTTCCAGCTCCCGCAGCTCCCATTCGCAGGCGTGGGCGATCTCCATGCCGAAGCGGTCGGCGGAGATCTGCGCCTCGACCTCCTTGTCCTCGACCAGGCTCAGCGCGGCCCAGTCGGTGGCGGCCGCCTGCACCGGCGCCGGCGCGGAGGCCGCATCGCCGGCCCCGCGTGGCCCCAGTTCGCGCAGCACGCGCTGGTCGAAGGCCTCGTTGAAGGTCAGCACGAACACGGCCGACTTGCGGTTGAGCTCGAACTGCGCCCCCAGCAGGCCGTCGCGGTGGAAGGCGTTGGTCGATGCCAGGGCGGCCAGGCCCAGGCTCTCGATGGTGCGCTCGGCCGCGTCGCGTGCCGCCAGCTTCAGGCGCTGGACGGCCGCTTCCAGCGGTGCGGGCAGGCGGTGCAGGGGGTTCGGCTTCATGGGCGACGAAAGGCCGCACGGGGCGGCCGCCTAGTATGCGGCATCGCCCCGTGGGCCGAGTGCGCCGGCGCCCCACCCGCCGGCGAAGTCCGGGCGTGGGCTCAGCGGCGCAGGCTGTCGCGAATCTCGCGCAACAGCACCACGTCCTCCGGCGTCGGCGCGGGCGCTGCGGGCGGGGCCGGCGGCGCTTCGCGCTTGAGGCGGTTCATCTGCTTGATCATCATGAAGATGATGAGCGCCAGGATGATGAAGTTGATGAGGATGGTGATGAAGTTGCCGTAGGCGAACACCGCGCCGGCCTTCTTGGCCTCGGCCAGCGTGGCCGCGGTCTGGCCCGACAGCGGGACGAAGTAGTTGCTGAAGTCCAGGCCGCCGAAGATCTTGCCGACGATGGGCATGATGATGTCGCCGACCAGCGAATCGACGATCTTGCCGAAGGCGCCGCCGATGATCACGCCGACGGCGAGGTCCATGACGTTGCCCTTGAGCGCGAACTCCTTGAACTCGGAACTGAAACTCATCGTGGTCACTCCTGTGTGGTTTTTCGTAGGGGTCTCGCCACCGTGCCGTCCTTTGGGCCAGGGCGGGCCGACGGTAGGGCCGCGATGGGCACCCGTCAATGGTCGAAGGTCGGGGGCGTACCCGTAGCCCCTTGTCAGCCCTGCGAAGGCGGCTCGGCTAGAATTCGGGGTTGTCCCGAACCTACCGCAGCATTCCGAGGAACCCCATGAGCGACGCCGCTGTCCCTAACGCCATTGGCCAGGCAGGAGACCCGAGCCGGCGGACCTGGATCGCCATCACCTGCGGTGCCGGTGTCCTCGGTGGCGTGGCCGTGGCGGTGCCTTTCGTCAGCACCCTGGAGCCCTCGGAGCGCGCCCGCGCTGCCGGCGCGCCGGTGCAGGTCGACATCAGCGGCATCAAGGCCGGCGAGAAACTCACCGTCGAATGGCGCGGCAAGCCGGTGTGGATCATGCGCCGCACGCCCGAGCAGGTCGCCGCGCTGCCCAAGCTCGATGCCGAGCTGGCCGACCCGAAGTCCGAGCGCCATCCCGACGAGTTCACGCCGCCGTACGCGCGCAACGAGGGGCGTTCGATCAAGCCCGAGTTCCTCGTCGTCGTCGGCATCTGCACCCACCTGGGCTGCTCGCCGAGCGACCGCTTCGCCCCCGGGGCCCAGCCCTCGCTGCCCGACGACTGGCAGGGCGGCTTCCTGTGCCCCTGCCACGGGTCCACCTTCGACCTCGCCGGGCGCGTCTACAAGAACAAGCCGGCGCCGGACAACCTGCCCGTGCCGCCGCACATGTACCTGAGCGACACCACGCTCCTCATCGGTGAAGACAAGAAGGCTTGAGCCCCCGCTGCACCCGTAGCAACCCCCGAAGACCGAGGTCCGAATGGCTGAATTCAAGGAAGCGCCCGCCGGCGCGCCGGCGCTGACGCAGGCGACGGTATGGCTGCAGAACCGGTTCCCGACCGCGTTCGACGCCTACAAGGTGCACATGTCGGAGTATTACGCTCCGAAGAACATGAACTTCTGGTACTTCTTCGGCAGCCTGTCGCTGCTGGTGCTGGTGATCCAGATCGTGACCGGCATCTTCCTGGTCATGCACTACAAGCCCGACGCCGCCAAGGCCTTCGAGTCGGTCGAGTACATCATGCGCGACGTGCCGTGGGGCTGGCTGGTGCGCTACATGCACAGCACCGGCGCCAGCGCCTTCTTCATCTGCGTCTACCTGCACATGTTCCGCGGCCTCATCTACGGCAGCTACCGCAAGCCGCGCGAACTGGTCTGGATCTTCGGCTGCGCCATCTTCCTGTGCCTGATGGCCGAGGGCTTCTTCGGCTACCTGCTGCCGTGGGGCCAGATGAGCTACTGGGGCGCCCAGGTCATCATCAACCTGTTCGGCGCCATCCCCTTCGTCGGCCCCGACCTGTCGCTGCTGATCCGCGGCGACTACGTCGTCGGCGACGCCACGCTGAACCGCTTCTTCAGCTTCCACGTCATCGCCGTGCCGCTGGTGCTGCTGGGCCTGGTGGTGGCGCACCTGCTGGCGCTGCACGACGTCGGCTCGAACAACCCCGACGGCATCGAGATCAAGGCCAAGAAGGACCCCAAGACCGGCATCCCGCTCGACGGCATCCCCTTCCACCCCTACTACACGGTGCACGACATCGTCGGCGTCAGCGTCTTCCTGATGATCTTCAGCGCCGTCATCTTCTTCGCCCCCGAGATGGGCGGCTACTTCCTCGAGCACAACAACTTCATCCCCGCCGACTCGCTGAAGACGCCGCTGCACATCGCCCCGGTGTGGTACTTCACGCCCTTCTATTCGATGCTGCGCGCGGTCACCGACGACATGGTCAACGTCTTCGTCGTCATCGCCGGCCTGGCCGGCGTGGCGGCCTTCCTGCTGGCCGGTCTGAAGGGCCTGTGGAAGTTCGTGCCGCTGGTCGCCGCGGTCGTGCTGGCGGTGCTACTGAAGACCTTCGACGCCAAGTTCTGGGGCGTCGTGGTGATGGGCGGCGCGGTGCTGATCCTGTTCGCGCTGCCCTGGCTGGACAACAGCCCGGTGAAGAGCATCCGCTACCGGCCGCAGTGGAACAAGGTGCTGTACGGCATCTTCGTCGTCTTCTTCTTCGTGCTGGGTTACCTGGGCATCAAGCCGCCTTCGGTGGTCGGCACCCTGGTTTCGCAGGTCGGCACCATCTTCTACTTCGGCTTCTTCCTGCTCATGCCCTGGTGGAGCCGCATCGGCGAATTCAAGCCGCTGCCCGACCGCGTCACGTTCCAGCCCCACTGACCGCGCGCCGCGGAGACCACTTCATGAAGAAACTGATCCTCACCCTGCTCGCCTCGCTGGCGCTGCTCGGCTCGGCGCAGGCCTCGAGCGAAGGCATCGCGTGGGACAAGTTCCCGGCCCAGCGCCTCACCGACACGGCCGCGCTGCAGCATGGCGCCAAGCTCTTCGTCAATTACTGCCTGAACTGCCACCAGGCAGCCTACATGCGCTACAACCGGCTGCGCGACATCGGCCTGACCGAGCAGCAGATCAAGGACAACCTGGTCTTCACCGGAGTCAAGGTGGGCGACCTGATGAAGACGGGCCTGGACCCCAAGGAGGCCAAGGAGTGGTTCGGCGCCGTGCCGCCCGACCTCTCGGTGATCGCGCGCTCGCGCTCCGAAGAGGGCAAGGGCAGCGGTGCCGACTACATCTACACCTACCTGCGCAGCTACTACCGCGACGACAGCCGCCCCACGGGCTGGAACAACGCCGCCTTCCCCAACGTCGGCATGCCGCACGTGCTGTGGGAACTGCAGGGCCAGCAGCGGGCCGTCTTCGAGGAACACAAGGAAGAGCACGGCGGCGAAGTGACGCACATGCTCAAGGGCTACGAGCCCATCACGCCAGGCAAGCTGAGCACGGCCGAATACAACGACGCCGTCGCCGACCTCGTCGCCTACCTGCAGTGGATGAGCGAACCGGCGCAGAATGAGCGCGTGCGCCTGGGCGTGTGGGTGCTGCTGTTCCTGGCCGTCTTCACGGTCATCGCCTGGCGGCTGAACGCGGCGTTCTGGAAGGACGTCAAGTAGGTCCGAAGCGGGTCGGGCCGGAAGGGGCCCGCCCTGCAGCGCAGTGGGGATGCCGGCGGACGCCGGACCCTCACTGCGTTTTGTCTTTTTTGAAGTGCTGATGAAAGGCCCCACGCCATGATGGTGCTGTACTCCGGAACCACCTGCCCCTACTCGCATCGCTGCCGCTTCGTGCTGTTCGAGAAGGGCATGGACTTCGAGATCCGCGACGTCGATATCTTCGCCAAGCCCGAAGACATCGCGCTGATGAACCCGTACAACGAGGTGCCCATCCTCGTCGAGCGCGACCTCATCCTGTACGAGTCGCACATCATCAACGAGTACATCGACGAGCGCTTCCCGCACCCGCAGCTGATGCCCGGCGACCCCGTGGCGCGCGCCCGCGTGCGCCTGTTCCTCTTCAACTTCGAGAAGGAACTGTTCAGCAACGTCAACCTGCTCGAAGGCCGCAGCGTCAAGGCGACCGAGAAGCAGCTGGAAAAGGCCCGCGACCAGATCCGCGACCGCCTGACCCAGCTGGCCCCGATCTTCCTGAAGAACAAGTACATGCTGGGCGACGACTTCAGCATGCTCGACGTGGCCATCGCGCCGCTGCTGTGGCGGCTGGACTACTACGGCATCGACCTCAGCAAGAACGCCGTGCCGCTGCTGAAGTACGCCGAGCGCATCTTCTCGCGCCCGGCCTACATCGAGGCGCTGACGCCCTCGGAAAAGGTCATGCGCAAGTAAATGGGCTCCCCCTCGACGCGGCTTCGCCGCTCCCCCGCGAGGGGGCGGCGCCAGCGGCCCGGCAGAGCCGGTTCCGCGGCATCCGCTTGGTGAATTCCATGGGCATCGATACGTCCGGCGACAACCAAGGCACGAGCACGCGCCCGTACCTGCTGAGGGCGCTGCACGACTGGTGCACCGACAACGGCTACACGCCCTACATCGCCGTGCACGTCGACGGCGGCGTGCAGGTGCCGATGGAGTACGTGAAGAACCACGAGATCGTGCTCAACGTCGGCTTCGAGGCCACCTCGGGCCTGCTGCTGGGCAACGAGTTCGTCGAGTTCAAGGCGCGCTTCGGCGGCGTGGCGCGCGAGATCAAGGTGCCGGTGGACCACGTGGTGGCCATCTATGCGCGCGAGAACGGCCAGGGCATGGCCTTCCCGATGCCCACTGACGGCAGCCGCGCCGAGGCGCCGCCGGCCGCGGCCGGGCCGCTGCGCGGCCTGCGCCTGGCCAGCAGCGATGCCACGCAGGGCGCCGCAGGCAACGAAGTGGCCGCGCCACCCGACGCGCCCCCCGAGCCGCCCGAACCCAGCGGTCCCGGCGGCCCCGGCGGCGCACGACCTGCGCTCAAGCGCGTCAAGTGACGCGCGTCCGGCCGCGGCGGCGCCGGCCCGGCCACCTAGAATCTGCGACCCTGCAGCCGGCTTAGCTCAGTTGGTAGAGCACCCGCCTTGTAAGCGGAAGGTCGTCCGTTCGATTCGGACAGCCGGCACCAGGACCCGGACCCGATCGGGCTCCCAGGCACCAGTCGCTGGCCGAGGCCGGCACCCGCACCGGCTTTGCCGCAGCGCAAGGGCGCCCGACCGATGCGGCGCAAACATGCCGTGCTCCTTGTCCATGAACCAGCCCGCGCGCAGACGGCGGTGCGCTGGCCTTTGCAGGTGCCCGATGTCCGACGAAGTCACAGTGGAGGTGCGCCGCAGCGGCCGCAGCTTCGAGGCCGCTGCAAGGCTCGACCTCGCGGCCGATGCCCAGACGGTGTGGGACACGATCACGGACTACTCCGCGATGTGCCGCTTCTTGCCTGGCATCCGCGCCTGCCGCGTGCTCGAGCGCCATGCGCTGCCCGGCGGGGCCGAGCGCCTGGTCGTCGAACAGTGCGGCGAGTTCCGTTTCCTGTTGTTTGCCCAGTCGATCCAGGTGATGCTGGACATCGACCACCAGCCGCTGCACGTGGCCGATGCGAAGGCGACGAGCTTCGACCTCGGGCTGTTCAAGCGCCGTGCCATCGATGTCTTCGAGGGCCGCTACGAGCTCACGCCCCAGAAGTCCCGCCGCGGCGCGCCGCGCACGCAGCTGCGCTACACCTCGCTCATCGCGCTGCACCTACCGCCGCCGCCGGCGATCGGCAGCATCGCGATCCGGCAGAACCTGGTCGCCCAGCTGCAGGCCGTGGCGCAGGAAGTGGCGCGGCGCGGCGACCGCACTCCGGCCCCTCGCGCCCGCCGCTGAGGCCGTGCCCATGACACGTTTGTCCCGCAGCCTGCCGGCATGACCGACGAGCCCGCCGCGTCGGCCAACGAGGCCCAGCCCATGCAAGCCCGCAGCCCGGTGCTGGTCTTCGGCGCCACCGGCTACATCGGCGCGAACCTGGTGCCACGCCTGCTGCGCGAAGGCTGCGCGGTGCGCGCCAGCGGGCGCAACCGCAAGCTGCTCGAGGCGCGCCACTGGCCGGGCGTCGACCTCGTCGAGGCCGACGCGCTGCAGCCTGAGACCTTGCCGGCAGCCCTGCAGGGCGTCGACACCGCCTTCTACCTGGTGCATTCGATGGCGGCCGGGCGCGACTTCGGGCGCCTCGACGTGCAGGCGGCCCGGCACTTCGCCAGCGCAGCCGCTGCGGCCGGCGTGCGGCGCATCGTCTACCTTGGCGGCCTGATTCCCGAAGGCGCCGATTCCGAGCACCTGCTCTCGCGGCGCGACACCGGCCACGCGCTGCGCGCCGGCACCGTGCCGGTGACCGAGATCCGCGCCGGCATCGTCGTCGGTCCCGGTTCGGCGGCCTACGAGGTGATCCGCGATCTCGTCAACCACCTGCCGCTGATGCTGACGCCGCGCTGGGTGCAGTCGAAGTCGGCGCCGATCGCGCTCGACAATCTCCTCGACTACCTGGTGGGCGTGGCATGGCTGGACGAAGCCGCCGGCCGCGTGTTCGACGCCGCTGGCGCCGATTACCTCAGCTACGAGGAGGTGATGCGGCAGTACGGCCAGGCCGTGGGCAGGCACCCGCGCATCGTGCGCGTGCCGGTCTTGACGCCCACCCTATCAGCCTACTGGCTGGGCCTGGTGACCGCGGTGCCGGCCAACATCGCGCGCGCGCTGATCGGCGGTCTCAAGCACGACCTGCCGGCCGACGATGCCGAGCTGCGGCGCCTGGTGCCGCTGCGGCTGATGAGTTTCCGGCAGGCCGTGGCGGCTGCCTTGCACGCCGAGCAGGCGCACACGGTGGCGGCGCGGTGGAGCGAGGGGCTGCTGATGTTCCGCGACTTCCGCATCGACAACGCCTTCTACGCCAAGCGCGCCAGCGGGCATGCCGCGGGCACGGCGACGCCGCAGGCACTGTGGCAGACCATCACCACCGTGGGCGGCGCCAACGGCTACTACTGCATGGGCTGGCTCTGGTGGCTGCGCGGCGCGATGGACTGGCTGGTCGGCGGCCCCGGGCTCACGCGCGGCCGGCGCCACCCGACCGAACTGCGCATCGGCGACCGCATCGACTACTGGACGGTGCTGGCGATCGAGCCCGCGCGGCAGCTTACGCTGCACTTCGGCATGCGCGCGCCGGGCTCGGGGGTGCTGGAGTTCGAGCTCGACCCCGAGACCGGACCCGGTCCTGCTCCCGCGGCCGGCCCGCGCACCCGCCTGACCATCACCGCCTACTGGCATCCGCAGGGCGTCTGGGGCCTGCTCTACTGGTACGCGCTGGTGCCGGCTCACCTCTTCATCTTCCGCGCCATGGCGCAGGCCATGCTGCACCGCGCCGCGCAGATCGACGCTGAGAGCCGGGCCGCGCCGCCGGACCGCCCCGCCTAGCCCGGCGCGGCCGGCCCGTGCCCTTCAGCGCAGGCCGGTGACACGCCAGACGGCATTGCCGACATCGTCGGCCACGAGCAAGGCGCCGCGGTGGTCGATGGCGACCCCGACCGGGCGGCCGTAGGCCTGGCCTTCGGGCCCGAGGAAGCCGGTCAGCACGTCGATGGTCGGCCCGGCCTTGGGACGTCCTTCGCTGAAGGGCACGAAGACGACCTTGTAGCCGCTGGGCGGGCGCCGGTTCCACGAGCCGTGCTGGCCGACGAACATGCCGTCGGCAAAGGGCCAGGGCAGGGCGCTGCCGGCGGCGCTGGCCAGGCCCAGCGAGGCGGTGTGCGGGCCCAGCGCGTAGTCGGGCACGCGCGCGGTGGCGACGAGGTCGGGCCGCGGCGGCTGCATGCGCGCATCGACATGGCTGCCGTACCAGCTCCACGGCCAGCCGTAGAAGGCGCCGTCCTGCAGCGCCGTCATGTAGTCGGGCACGAGGTCGCTGCCGAGTTCGTCGCGCTCGTTCACCGCCACCCACAGCGCGCCCGTGGCCGGCTCCCAGGCCAGGCCGTTGGGGTTGCGCAGGCCGCTGGCGTAGATGCGGTGGGTGCCGCGCACCAGGTCCAGCTCCCACACCGCGGCGCGGTCGCGCTCGGCCTCCAGGCCGCGTTCACCGACGTTGCTGTTGCTGCCCACGGTGACGTAGAGGCGGCGGCCGTCGGCGCTGGCGATGAGGTTGCGCGTCCAGTGGTGGTTGATAGGCCCGGCCGGCAGCGCCACGACGACCACGCCGGGGCCGTCGATGCGGGTGTCGCCCGGCGCGTAGTGGAAGCGCCGCACGGCGTCGGTCTCGGCGACATAGAGGTCGCTGCCGACCAGCGCCATGCCGAAGGGCGAGTGCAGGCCCTGCAGCAGCACCGTGCGCTCGTCGGCGACGCCGCTGCCCCGGGTGTCGCGCAGCAGCGTGATGCGGTCGGCGCTGGGCACGGCGGCGCCGGCGCGCCGCATCAGCAGCCGCATCGCCCAGCCTTTCGGCCCCGTTGCGTCGTCGGGCTGCGGCGGCGCGGCGGTCTCGGCCACCAGCACGTCGCCATTGGGCAGCACGCACAGCCAGCGCGGGTGGTCCAGCCCGCGGGCAAGGGCGGTCACGCGCAGCCCGCGCGCGGCCAGCGGCATGGTTCCGGGCGGCCAACCTTCCGCAGGCGCGATGACCACGGTGGGCAGCAGCGTCACGACGGGTTCGGGCAGCGCCGGTGCGGGCCCGCTGCCGGCGGCCACCGTCAGCAGCGCGGACTCGCCGCAGCCGCTCAGCACCAGCGTGGCGAAAAGTGCGGCGGCCAGCTGCCGCGCATGAACGTGCGGCCCACGGCCGGCGCGGGCGCCGATCAGGACGGGCTCCCGCGGTGCCCGTTCAGGCGCGGCGGCGCCGGCGGCCACGCGTTGTCGCGGCGCATGAGCAGGCTGCGGAAGGGCAGCAAGGCGCTGTCGCCGGCGTGGTCCGCCGAACCCGGCGCGATGGCGGCAGGGACCGGGGCGGCCTGCGGCCCGAGCATGCGCCTCGGGTCGACCCAGAGGTCGAACTCCTCGCCGCTGGCGGCGCCGAGCGCGATCGCCGCCTCGCGCAGCGTGCAGCCCCAGGACTGGGCGCGTTGCGCCACCTGCGCCGAACGCTCGTAGCCGATGTGCGGCGTCAGTGCCGTCACCAGCATCAGCGAACCCTGCAGCAGGTCGCGCATGCGCGCCGCGTCGGCCACCAGGCCGGCCACGCAATGTTCGCTGAAGCCGCGCATGGCGTCGGCCAGCAGGCGCAGGCTGTCCAGGGTGTCGAGCGCGATCACCGGCTTGAAGACGTTGAGCTCGAACTGGCCTTGGCTGGCGGCGAAGCCGATGGCGGTGTCGTGCCCCATGACCTGCGCGCACACCATCGCCAGGGCCTCCACCTGGGTCGGGTTGACCTTGCCCGGCATGATCGAGCTGCCGGGCTCGTTGGCCGGCAGGTGCAGCTCGCCCAGCCCGGCGCGCGGGCCGCTGCCCATCAGGCGGATGTCGTTGCCGATCTTGGTCAAGGCGATGGCCAGCCCGCGCAGCGCGGCGTGGAAGGCGACCAGCGCATCGTGGCCTGCGGTGGCCGCGAGCAGGCTGGTGGCCTGCACCAGCGGCAGGTCCAGCCGGGTGGCCAGCCGCTTCGTCACGCGGCGACCGAATTCGGGGTGCGTGTTCATGCCGTTGCCCACCGCCGTGCCGCCGATGGCCAGCGCGTGCACGCCCACCAGGGCGTGCCGCAGTCCGTCCTCGCACAACGCCAGCTGGGCTTCGTAGCCGGTGAATTCCTGGCCCAGCGTCACCGGCGTCGCGTCCTGCATGTGCGTGCGGCCGACCTTCACCAGGTCGCCGAAGGCCAGCGCCTGGGCACGCAGCTGCGCGCGCAGGTCCGCCAGCGCCGGCAGCAGCCTGGACTTGGCCTGCAGCGCCACGGCGATGTGCATGGCGGTGGGGAAGACGTCGTTGCTGGACTGGCCGAGGTTGACCTCGTCGTGGGCGTCGATGCGCGGCGCCGCCGCGTTCGGCGAGCGCGGCGCGCGCAGCCATTGCGGGTCGCGCGAGGCCAGGCTGGCCAGCACCTCGCAGACGTTCATGTGGGTCTGCGTGCCCGAGCCGGTCTGCCAGACCGAGAGCGGAAACTCGCCGTCGAACTCGCCGGCGGCGACGCGCTCTGCAGCGTCGGCAATGGCCTGACCCACCGCCGGCGGCAGCAGCAGCAGTTCGCGGTTGACGCAGGCCGCCGCCCACTTGACCCAGGCCAGCGCGTGCACGACCTCGATCGGCATGCGCTGCTCGCCGATGGCGAAGAAGCGCAGGCTGCGCGCGGTCTGCGCGCCCCACAGCGCGTCAACGGGCACGGCGATGGGGCCCAGGCTGTCGGTGTCGATGCGCGTGTCGTTCATGGGGCCCACCGGGCTGACGGAGAGGCGCCGAGCGTGGCTGCGCCCACTGCATTCGTCGGTACGCCAGCGCACACGCCGCCGCCGTTCATCAATGTGCAGCGCCGCACAGACCTCCCTTCCTAGGGCGGCGATGCTGGGCCTGTCATCCACGCCGAGTTCACCATGTTCACCTACGTTGTTGCCGACACCGATGCCAGCTGCCGGCTCGTCGCCCTGCGCGACCCCGCCGGGCGCTACCACGTCGCCCACTGCACCAGCGACCTGCCGGGCATCGAGCAGGAACTGGGTGGCAACCAGCCTGCGGTCGGCTTCGCCCTGCTGATCGGCACTGCGGGCAAGGTCTACCGCCTGATCTTCAGCCAGATCAACTGCGGCCAGCGCTGGGCGCTGGAACAGCTGCACAAGGGCTCGGTGCCGCAGCCCGAGACCACACGGGCGAGCCCCGCAGCCCGCTAGCACCCGCCCGCCCTTCCATGCTCGCCACCGACCCCTACTACGCGCGCCGCGGCCGCGACCGGTCGTGCCCGCGGTGCCGCTGTGCCACCCAGCAGGTGCCGCGGCGCTGGACCGACCGCCTGCTCAGCCTGTGGATGCCGGTGTTGCGCTACCAGTGCCGGTCGCTGGTCTGCGGCTGGCAGGGCCTGCTGCAGCGGCGCCGCCACCGGCCCGCGCGGCAGGACGCGAAGCCGCGCATCAAGCGCAACGGGCCTTAGGTGCTGCAGCGTACCGACGCCGGCGGCCCGTGCCCCTACGCTGCAACGGGTCGCAGTCCAGGGCCCGCGGGCCCTGCCTGGGCCACCGGCCGCAGTGCGCCGACCGCCGCGCTGACACCCTCTCCATCACCTAGGAATGCTCGCCATGAAACGCTCCCTCGTCCTCGTCCCGATGCTGGCCCTGCTGGGCCTCGCCGCCTGTGACCGCACGCCCACCGTGGTGGCGGTACCGGTGCCCTCGCCCGTCGCCGGCCCGGCCGGCCCGGCCGGGCCCACGGGCGCCACTGGCGACACGGGCAGCACAGGCAATACAGGCAATACAGGCAATACAGGCAGCACGGGCAGCACAGGCAGCACGGGTGACACCGGGGCGACCGGCGAGCGGGGCCGCACCGGCAGTGGCACCACGGTCGTGATCGTGCCGGCACCGGCTTCGGCACCGTCGAACTGAGTCCGCCCGACGCCGGCCTGGTCTGGCCGTGGCGGCCGGGCATGCCGCAGGGCTAAGGGGTTCTCGAAGATTCGAGCCTCAGGCCGGCCCGCGCAGCGGCGTGTCCGCGGCGTCCGCGGGGCTGACCCCCGTCGCTTCAGGTGCCGGTGCCGTTTCCGCCAGCGCCTCGAGGACCCGCCCCGGGTTCATCGCCTGCTGCAGTGCCGCCGCGTGGGCGTCATGGCGGTCGGGGATGTTGGGCGTGTCGCGCCGCAGTTCCTCCAGCAGGTCGATCAGCTTGGCGGCCTGCTGCTCGATCAACAGCGTCACCTTCAGGTCCAGGTGGGCGCGCTGTTCGGCCAGGCGCGCGAAGCGGTTCTGCTTGATGAGCACGACGGTCGTGATGAGCAGTGCGCTCAGGCTCACCAGGCCCTGCAGCCAGAAGTAGGGCGCGGGGTCGAAAGCCGCCAGGCCTTCGGCCACGCGCCAGGCATTGGCAGCGATCCACAGCGCGACGAAACCCAGGATCGCGCCGAGGAAGGCGGGATGCCCAAAGGCGTTGGCGATGCGCTCGGCCAGGCGTTGCGAGCGGCCGAGTTCGCGCGCCTGGCGGGCATAGAACTCCTGCACCGCGGCGATGTTCTGCCCGATCTGCTCGGACTCGGCGTCGGGCCGCCCCGGCGGGCCTGGGGTCGGCACGCGGTCCGTCACGGGCAGAGGCCACGGGCGCTGCCCGGGCTCGCTTCAGAACGCGGCGATGACGCCGCAGGCGACACGCTCGCCGCTGTTGCCGCTCGGCTGCGTGGTGTAGTCGTCGGGCTGCGCATGCACGATCACCGACCGGCCGAGCAGGCTGGCGGCACCCGCGCCCAGGGTCGGGCCATTGAGCACGAACTTCTGGTCGACCGCGCCCTGGGCGTCAGCCTTCAGCGAAGGCAGGTCGCCGGCATGGTGGGCGTGGTCCTGCGGGCCGTGCGGCTGGCTGCCGGGGTTGAAATGGCCGCCTGCGCTGGCGCCGTCGGCACTGGCGCAACTGCCGGTCTCGTGGACGTGGAAGCCATGTTCTGTGTTGGGCGCCAGACCGCTGAGCTTGGCATGCACCATCAGGTGGCCGTCCATCTGATGGAACATGACCACCCCGCGCACCGTGCTGCCCAGGGTCGGCGTCAGCGTGGCCACGGCCATGGCGCCGCCCATCATGCCGGCCATCGCGCCGCTGCCCATCATCGGGCCGGCCGCGGGCCGCCCGGGGCCGCCACCGGCGGGGGCCGAAGCACAGCCTGCGCAGGCAGCGGCGACGAGGGCGGCCACCAGCACGCCTCGGCCACGTGCGGGCGCCCGCCGCAGGTTCGGGGTTGCCCGTGCGCGACAGACACGGCCACGGGCCGTGGGCGTGATAAGTGCAGGCGTGACCGGTGGCTTTGCAGGGTTCATCGGAAGCAGCTTTGCATTCCGCGCCTGTCGTCGTCTGTGCGGTGGCGCCCAAAGGCGCGCGCTTGCCGCTTTTGTCATTCGCTCGGCCTTGCAGCTCTCCATCCTC
>CAIWPS010000119.1 GCA_903914615.1 uncultured beta proteobacterium
CTTCGAGCGCCTGGCCCAGGCCTTCGACGGCGCCTACCTGGCGCCGCTGCGGCTGCTGGCGCTGGAAGGCCGCGACCGCCTGGTGGCGCGCGGCGTGCCCTGCAGCCTGCTGACCGGCGAGGAGAACGTGCCCGCCGACGGCGCCCGCGTCGTCAGCAGCACGATCGAAATGGTGGCGACCAACACGCCCATCGACGTCGCCGTCATCGACGAGGCGCAGATGATTTTCGACCCGGCGCGCGGCTGGGCCTGGACGCAGGCCATCGTCGCCGTGCCGGCCGACGAGGTCATCATCATCTGCTCGGCCTACGCGGTGGCGGCGATCGAGAACCTGCTGGGCCTGTGCGGCGAGCGCTGCACGGTGCGCGAATTCGGCCGCATGCAGCATGTGCAGCTGCTGCCGCAGCCGGTGGCCATTCCGTCGCTGAAGCTGGGCGACGCGGTGGTGGCCTTCAGCCGCCGCGACGTGCTGATGCTGCGCGACCAGATCGCGCAGGGCGGCCACCCGGTGTCGGTGATCTACGGCGCGCTGCCGCCCGAGGTGCGACGGCGCGAGGCCGAGCGCTTCGCGCAGGGCGAATCGCACATCCTGGTGGCCACCGACGCCATCGGCATGGGCCTGAACCTGCCGATCCGCCGCGTGCTCTTTTCCACGCTGACCAAGTTCGACGGCCAGTCCGACCGCGTGCTGAGCGAGTCCGAGGTGCACCAGATCGCCGGCCGCGCCGGCCGCTACGGCATCCACGAGGAAGGCTTCGTCGGCGTGCTGGCCGAGGCCGAGCCGAGCGCGCTGCGTACGCTGAAGGAACTGCTGCCGCGCACGCCGCAGGCGCCGCGCGACTTCAAGGCCCCGGTGGCGCCCAACGGCTGGCACGTCGACACCATCTCGGCACGGCTGGGCAAGACCCAGCTGCGCGAGGTGCTGGGCGTGTTCATGGAGCAGCTGCGGCTGGACGACGCGCACTTCGCCGTCGCCGAACTCGAGCAGATGCTGGAACTGGCCGAGGGCCTGGACAAGAGCGCCGGCCGCCTGACGCTGAAGGAACGCTTCATCTACGCCCAGGCGCCGGTGGACACGCGCACCGAGGGCCAGGTGCAGGAATACCTGGACTGGGCCGCCAGCCACGCCCACACCGGGCGCGCCGGCAAGCCCTGGTTCCTCGATGCCGTCGACGGCCACAGCCGCCTCGACCGCATGGAGCAGGCGCTGCGTGCGTGCACGCTGTGGCTGTGGCTGGACCTGCGCTTCCCCGGCGTGTATGGGCATCTCGAAGAGGTCGTGGCGCTGCGCAGCGAACTCAACGACGGCATCGAGCGCCAGCTCAAGGGCAAGCGCCCGCTGGCCCAGGCGCGCCGCCAGCGCACCAGGCGATGAAGGCGCCGCCGCGCCTGCAGGCGCTGATCGACGAAGGCCTGATCGACGAGGTCGTGCGCCAGCTCAAGAGCGGCAAGGAAGCCGACGTCTATGTCGTGCGCGGCGACGGCCACACGCTGTGCGCGAAGATCTACAAGAGCGCCCACGACCGCAGCTTCCGCCAGGCCGTGGACTACACCGAGAACCGCAAGGTCAAGAACAGCCGCCAGGCCCGTGCCATGGCCAAGGGCACGCGCTACGGCCGCGAGAAGCAGGAAGAGGCCTGGCAGAGCGCCGAGGTCGACGCCCTGTACCGCCTGGCCGCCGCCGGCGTGCGCGTGCCCAGGCCGCACAACTTCCACGACGGCGTGCTGCTGATGGAACTCGTCTGCGACGAGCAGGGCGACGCCGCGCCGCGCCTGAACGACGTGCCCTACACGCCCGAGGCCGCGCGCCACGACCATGCGGCGCTGCTGCGCGAGGTGCTGCGCATGCTCTGCGCGGGCATCGTGCACGGCGACCTCTCGGAGTTCAACATCCTGCTGGCGGCCGATGGCCCGGTCATCATCGACCTGCCGCAGGCCGTGGACGCCGCCGGCAACAACCACGCGGCACGGATGCTGATGCGCGACGTGGGCAACCTGCGCGCCTACTTCGGCCGCAGCGCGCCCGAGCTGCTGGCGACGCAGTACGGCCCCGAGATCTGGGACCTGTACTCGCGCGGCCTGCTGCACCCCGACACGGCGCTGAGCGGCCGCTACGAACGCCAGGCGGGCGCCGTGGACCTGGGCAGCGTGATGCGCGAGATCGAGGACGCGCGGCTGGAAGAGCAGGCGCGCCTGCTGCGCATGGGCTGAGAGGCCGAAAGCGCGGCGCGATGAAGTACCTGCAGGGCTACGCGCCCGAGCTTCTGGCGCCGGTGCAGCGGCTCATCGCCGAAGGCCGGCTGGGCGCCGTGCTGGCGCAGCGCTACCCCGAGCCGCACGCCGTGCGCAACGATCGCGCGCTCTACGACTACATCGGCGCGATCAAGGCCCGCCACCTGCGCAGCGCGCCGCCGCTGGCCAAGGCCGTCTACGACCCGGCGCTGCAGCGCACCGGCCAGGCGCTGGGCACGCACACCCAGGTCTCGCGCGTGCAGGGCCGCCAGCTCAAGGCCAAGCGCGAGATCCGCATCGCCAGCCTGTTCAAGGAGGCACCCGCGGCCTTCCTGCGCATGATCGTCGTGCACGAGCTCGCCCACCTGCGCGAGCGCGAGCACGACAAGGCCTTTTACGCGCTGTGCCTGGTGATGGAACCCGACTACCACCAGCTCGAATTCGACACCCGGCTGTGGCTGACGGCGCTGGAAGCGCCGGCGCCGGACAGCAGCTGACGCGGCCCCGTCCGGCCCGCCAGCGGCGATGGCGGCCGGGCGCTAGCGGTACCTGTCGGCCAGCGCCTGCGTCGCCGAGCGCAGCGTGCCCAGGTCGCTGCCGACGGCGACCAGCGTCGCGCCCTGCGCCAGGTAGCGCCGGGCGTCGGCTTCCACCGGGGCCAGGATGCCCACGGGCTTGCCGCAGAGCTTCGCGGCGGCAAACACCTCGGCCATCGCGGCCTGCACTTCGGGGTGGCTGGGCTCGCCCAGGTGACCGTAGCCGGCGGCAAGGTCCGAAGGGCCGATGAACAGTCCATCCACGCCCTCCACCGCTGCGATGGCCGCGGCGTTGGCCACGCCGCCGGGGCTCTCGATCTGCACCACGACGGCGATGTTGTCGTTGATCTGGCGGAAGTAGTCGGCCACCGTGCCGTAGCGGTTGCTGCGCTGCGAGACCGAGATGCCGCGCATGCCCTGCGGCGGGTAGCGCGTGGCCGCCACGGCGCGGCGCGCCTCGTCGGCACTTTCGACCATGGGGATGAGGAAGTTGTGGAAGCCGGCGTCGAGCAGCCGCTTGATGACGACGGTGTCGTTGGCCGGCGGCCGCACCACCGGGGCGCTGGCGCTGTCCTTCAGCGCCATCAGCTGCGGCACCAGCGTCAGCACGTCGTTGGGCGCATGTTCGGCGTCGAGCAGCAGCCAGTCGAAGCCGGCCACCCCCAGCACCTCGGTGGTGATCATGTTGCCGAGCGAACACCAGCACCCGAACAGCGGCTTGCCGGCCCGCAGGTCCTGGCGAAAGCGGTTGGGGAAGGCGCAGTAGGGGGTGGCGGATGTCATGACATTCGTTCGCTGCAGTTGAACAAGAGATCAGTCATCGTACAACATGACATCGCATCTGCCAATCGGCGAGCCCCCGCGCCCGCGCCCGCAGCCCGGATGCGGGGCTCAATCGTTGACCAGGGCGGCGGCCCGGCGACGCCGCTCGCGGCTGCTCACCAGGTGCGTGCGCATCGCCGCCCGCGCGGCTTCGCCGTCGCCGCTGGCGATGGCCTCGAAGATGCTCTCGTGCTCGTGCTGCACCCGGTGCAGGTACTCCAGGCGCTGCGGGTCGGGCGGCGCCTGGGCCTCGAGCCGGCCGCGTGGAATGACGCTGCTGCCCAGCGCCGACATCAGGTGCGCGAAGTGCGGGTTCTGGGTCGCGCGGGCGATCTCCAGGTGGAACTGGAAGTCGGCGTTGACGACGTCCTCGCCCTGCGCCAGGCCGCTGGCCAGGGTCTCCAGCGCACGCCGCATGGCCGCCAGGTTCTCCTCGGTGCGGCGCAGCGCCGCCAGGCTGGCGGCCTCGCTCTCGACGCCGGCCCGCAGCTCGAGCAGCGCGATGACGTCGCGCAGCGTGGCGAACTGCTCGGGCGCGATGCGAAAGGCGTGGTCTTCCGCCCCCGCCGCAGCAACGAAGGTGCCGATGCCATGGCGCGTGACGACCTGGTGCGAGGCCTGCAGCTTGGAGATGGCCTCGCGCACGACGGTGCGGCTGACCTGGAATTCGGCCATCAGGGCCTGCTCGCTGGGCAGCTTCTCGCCCACCGGCAGGCGGCCATCGCGGATGCGCTCGGTGAAGGCATCGACGAGCGCAAGGGCCAGGCTGCGCGGACGGTGTCGGGCGTGCGTGCTTTCCATGGGTCTAGGGTTTTCCTGGGCCGTTGCATCTTGACAAGGGAGCATCGTTCGTCAACAGTTCAGTTGTACGACGACTGATGACGGGCATGCTAGCCGATTTCATTCTGTCAAACATTGGTAGCAACGTCAGTATCGGCCGCCCGGTCATTCCCGCCCCTTGAATGCTTCGAGCCCCTTGCATGTTCCCCACCACCCCGCCCGCACCGCGATCGGCCGGCCGTGCCCGCAGCGCTGCGGCTGCACGGGCACGGCAGACGTGCGCCGGGCGCCTCGACCCAGCGCACGCCAGCCCGCGCGACCTGTTCGCGCCCAGGGAGGTGCGGCGATGAACGGCGCGCTGGGCGTCGAGCGCCTGGGCGACACGCGCTGCCAGGTCGGCGAGAGCCCGCTGTGGGCGGGCGCCGAACAGGCGCTGTACTGGGTCGACATCGAAGGGCGGCGCCTGCACCGCTGCGAGCCCCGCAGCGGGGCCGCGCGCCAATGGGCCTTCGGCGAGCGGCTGGCCTGCCTGGCACTGCACGGCGCCGGCGGCCTGCTCTGCGCGCTGGAGAGCACGCTGGTGCACGCGGTTCCGGGCGCTGACGCCAGCCCGCCCGCAGCGGCAGTGGCCGGCGTGGCGCACGCCCGCGAGGGCATGCGCTTCAACGACGGCCGCTGCGACCGCGCCGGGCGCTTCTGGGTCGGCAGCATGGTGATGGACATGGCGCTGGCCCAGCCGGCGGGCGTGCTCTACCGCTTCGACGGCAAGGTGCCGGTGCCGGTGCTGGACGGGCTGCTGGTGCCCAACGGCCTGGGCTTCAGCCCCGACGGACGCACGATGTACCTCAGCGACAGCCATCCCGCGGCGCAGCGCATCTGGGCCTTCGACCTCGACGATGAAGGCCTGCCGTCGCAGCGGCGGCTCTTCGTCGACATGCGGCAGCACCCCGGCCGCCCCGACGGCGCGGCCGTCGATGCCGAGGGCTGCTACTGGACCTGCGCCAACGACGCCGGCCTGGTGCACCGGTTCACGCCGCAGGGCAGGCTGGACCGCTCGATCGCCGTGCCGGTGAGCAAGCCCTCGATGTGCGCCTTCGGCGGCCCGCGGCTCGACGAGCTCTACATCACCACCATCCGGCCGGCCGCCGC
>CAIWPS010000120.1 GCA_903914615.1 uncultured beta proteobacterium
ACCACCAAGGAGCCATCGTGATCACCGCCAATTCCACCAAGACCGCCAAGAAGTTCCCGGACCCGCAGCCCTATACCAAAGGCCCGAGGCCCGCCATCGCGCTGCACAGCGTCGAGTCCCGCCAGGTCGCCGCCATCGGCCACGACGAGGCCACCAAGACCCTGGCCGTCCAATTCCGGTACGGCGCCGGCGCGATCTACCACTACCCGGGAGTCGAGCGCGAGACGTTCGATGCGTTCATGGCCGCCGACAGCAAGGGCACGTTCTTCGGCAAGCACATCAAGGCGTTGCCGTTCGAGAAGTACGCGAGGGAGACGGCTTAATGGACCACTCCGCCACACAAGAAGCCTATGCCACGCGCGAGGCACGTCAGCGCATGCGCCGGGCCCAGCGTGACGATCCGCTCGCCGAGCGCGTTCGCATCATCTCCTTCTGGGTCAAGTGCTCCGAGACGAATCGCCACTACCTGCCGTTCAAGGGCGCCTGGTGGCATCCGTTCATCACGCAGCCGGGCTTCCGCCGTCTGCTGATGCCAAGGTTGCGCGCAATTCTGGACACGCGCGACCGGGAGTCGCGGGATCGGCATGCGGCCGAGATGCGCGAAAGCGCAGCACGGTTCGCCCGCATCAAGGCCGAGCGCGCGGCAGCAAAAGCTCGCGCCGCGGCGCCGCAACTTGATTTGCTGGAGGCCGCATGACCCTCGCCGCCGCCTTCGAGGCCTACGCCGCCGACACCCTCGCGCGCGACACATCCACGCGCACGCGAGTGCTCGTGCAGCGCGCATTCATGGCCGGCGCCCTGGAGGCCGTGACCAGCAAGCAGCCGCGCGAGGCGCTGCTGGCCGAGATCGTGTCGTACGGCCGGGCTATTGGGACGGCGGCTGAGCGGGCGACACCCTGACCTACATCACCACTGGGAAAAATCAACATGGACACTGCAACCCTTCAAGCTCTGGGCATCACGCCCGCCGATCTGATCGACCGCATCGTCAGCAAGGCAACCGAAGAACTGCTGACGAATGAGGCCTACGCCGCCGCCTACGCCGCCGCCGCCTCCTATTACGAAGAGCTGAAGCGCCTGTTCGCGTCTTGAGGGGGACACCATGAAGTCAAGAAGCTGGTGGGCGGTCGCGTGGATGAATACATTCGCTGCTGCAACGACGGTGATTGCGGCCTGCGCACACGGCAACTGGGTGGCAGCGTGGTTCGCCTGCACTTCCGCGTGGTTTTCGTGGATGATTTGGGTGGTCGCGAAGGAGAAGACATGAGCGCCGCAACGGACAAGCACCACGCCCTTCGCTCAGCGCTCGCGCGCAACGATTTCTCGCAAGGGAAGCTCAACTTCGCTTCGTTCGCTGTTGACGTTGCCATGTTGCTCGCCGAGCGTGATGAACTTGCCGCCGCTCCTGCCGCGGCCAAGCCGGCGCTGACGGATGAGCAGATCAAGAACATCTTGCTAGCGCACGGCTTCACGATCAAGGCAGGCCTGTCGGACCTGAAGCCCTATGTCTACGAAGCAGTGCGCGCCATCCTCGCTGCTGCTGGGTCCACCACCCCGGGAGCGCAGCCATGATCCACCACGTCGTTTGCTTCTGGCTCGCGTCCTTCTTCTGATTCTTTCAACCGCTCGAAAGGAGCACTCACCATGTCCGTCAAATCCATCCGCCAGGGCGATGTCTGCCTCGTCCTCGTCTCGTTCCTGCCTGCCGGCTGCACCGAAGTCCCGCATGACAAGGGCCGCATCGTCCTTGCCTACGGCGAGGTCACCGGCCACGCGCACGCGATCGCTGATCACCACGCGGCCCAGCGCGCCTCTGAAGTAGCCGACGCCGCCATTGCGCGCGCCAAGGCCCGCTTGCTGCTCGCGCCGACCGGCGAGCGCTTTCTCGAAGTGACCGAGCCGGTGACGCTCCGGCATGAAGAACATACCGTACACACGATCCCGCCCGGCATCTACAAGCTGCCCCAGCAGGTCGAGTACACGCCTGCCGAACTGCGTCGCGTGGCGGACTGAAGCCGTGGCCAAGATCACTGCACTCACGCCGGCGCAGAAGGCCGACCTCGCCGCGACTTACCGGAAGTGGCTGGCAATCGGTCGGAGCACCGCACCATTAGACCGGCCGCGCGCAGAGGCGGCGATCACAGCCATGTACGCGGCCATCGGCAAGCCTGCGCCGGCGTTCATGGTCTTCGCGTCGCCGGCCATCTCCATGCTGGCGATCTCAGTCATGCGATCGCTCGCGAAGGACCAGCTGCGGGGCCAGCTGTGGGGCCAGCTGTGGGACCAGCTGCGGGGCCAGCTGGGGGGCCAGCTGCGGGGCCAGCTGGGGGGCCAGCTGGAGGGCCAGCTGTGGGACCAGCTGCGGGGCCAGCTGCGGGGCCAGCTGGAGGGCCAGCTGCGGGGCCAGCTGGAGGGCCAGCTGGAGGGCCAGCTGTGGGACCA
>CAIWPS010000121.1 GCA_903914615.1 uncultured beta proteobacterium
GCGCCGCCTGCTGCGCGTGCAGATCGACGACGCCATCGAGGCCGACCGCGTGTTCACGATGCTGATGGGCGACGAGGTCGAGCCGCGGAGGGATTTCATCGAGAGCAATGCGTTGAGGGCGGCGAATATCGACGCGTAAGCTGAACGAAACGTAGGGCGCCGAATTAATTGCGACTAGCGCCACAGTTCTGCGACTGGCGGGCGCTAGTTGTTGCGACTGGCCTACAAGGGCCGGGGAAGGCCGCGTGGGACCTCGGTGTCAGCATCAGCAACCTTTGAAGGCAAGGCCGCGTCCCAACCCGGACGCACAGGCCCGCTAGCCAAAATTTGGGCACTCGCCTTCGCGCAAGTCGCGCCTAGATAGGCTCCATGTCGATCCCCTGAAGAGTCGGATTGACCACATTTACTTCTGGCACCAAGGACTGCCTCCGCGGAGGAAAGGCTTGCACGTGCACTCAGCTTGGAAAAAAGTCAGGGAGAAACCGTGACGCGATCGTCAGCGAGGCAGCGGTAGCGGTCGGCCGCTACCAGCGGCTCTAGTCACGCTGCCTGGCACTAAGCGGCCATTGGGCCAGGCGACCAGTGCAAGCTTGAAAGGCCGTTGTCCAAGGTGAAGCGGTCGTACGACCTCACGCACCCGGTCAAGGTCTCAATGACCGCTGCCTTGCGGCGCGAACTGGGAGTACCGACCCTCAACAGACATCCGCTGGCCCATTCTGGCGGCCACCCCAAGCTGGCGATCGAACCCGCACGCAGGGTCATCTGCTGAACTTGGCAACATCTGCGCCGCGAAGGCGTATGGGCGAAGACTCAGCGGGGCAGTGGACTCTAGCGACGCGTTCCCACGCAGCGTCAAATTGATACGGACTCCGCGCCATGCCGAAACTCACCCGATGGGTCCTGCGGCGCGGCAGACGACAACGTGATCTCTCACCACACCATGGCAGCCGAGCGGCGCATTAAGGCCGCGCCTGGGGCGGGTTGCAGCGCACAGGTGGCCAAAGGTGGCGCATCGCAGTTCGGGCGGGATAACCTTGCGGCATGTCCCTGCTTCCGCCGCGCTGGCGCCTGCCTTATCTCGCTTTGCTCACCGTCGTCGGTCTCCTGCTGAGCGCATCGGCGCTGCAGGCCTACCGGTTGTCCGGGCGCCAGCACCCGTGGGAGCCTTTCCTGTGGGAGTTCAGCTCGGTTAGCGTCATCGGCTTGCTGGCGCTGGGCGTGCATGCACTGGTGGGCCACCTGCGCGGCCGGCCCTGGCAGCAGCACCTGGGCGCTCACTTTCTGGCCCTGCCGGTCTTCAGCGTGCTGCACATCGCCGGCATGTTTGGTCTGCGCCTGGCTGTCTACGCCTTGGTCGGCGAGAGCTACCAGCCCGACCCGGTGCCCACGCTGCTGGTCTTCGAGGGTGGTAAGGACGCTGTCACGTACATCAGCTTCTGCCTGATCTCCCGCGGCATCTGGCTGGCGCAGGCGGCTGGCCTGCGCGCCGAGGAACTTGAGCGCGCCCGCCGCGAACTGGCCGAGCTCCGGCTGGCGCGGCTGGCCGATCAGGTGCAGCCGCACTTCCTCTTCAACACGCTCAATCTCATCTCGTCGGTCATGTACGAAGACGTGCCGCGCGCCGACCGCCTGCTGTGCCAGCTCTCCGACCTGCTGCGCCAGACCCTCGCCGCCCAGCAGCGCGTCGAACACTCGGTGGGCGAGGAACTGGCCCTGGTGCAGCCCTTCCTCGAATTGATGCAGGCGCGCTTCGGACCCGAGCGTTTGGTCATCTGCATCGAGGCCGACACGGCGGCACGCGGGTGCAGGCTGCCTGCGCTGCTGCTTCTTGCGCCGGTCGAGAACGCCGTCAAGCACCATGTCGCCCGCAATCGAGGCCTTGTGACAGTCAGCGTCACCGCCAGGCGGGTGGGCGCCGAGTTGCACTTGAGCGTGCACAACAAGAGCGACGGGCCGGTGCCAGAGCCCGAGCTTGAAGCTGAGGGCGGCATTGGCTTGCGCAACCTGCGCGAGCGCCTGCACGTCCGCCACGGCAGCGCCGCGCGCTTGGACTTTGGCCCGGACCCCGCTGGCGGTATGACGCTGGCGGTGGCGCTGCCATGCGGGTGCTGATCGTCGACGACGAGCCCGCGGCGCGCTCCAGGCTGCGCCGGATGTTGGCGGCCGAGGTCGACGTGGCCGAACTGCTTGAGGCGCCCGACGCGCCAGCGGCGCTGGCCCTGGTTGAAGGCCTGGCCGCGCCGCCCGACCTGGCTCTGCTCGACATCGAGATGCCTGGTGGCAACGGCATGCAACTGGCCACCGAACTGCGCGGGGCCGGCGTGCGCTGTGTAGTCTTCTCGACGGCCCATGCCGAGCACGCGCTGACGGCCTTCGAGCTGGCCGCGCTGGACTATCTGCTCAAACCGTGCACACCGGAGCGCCTGGCCGCTGCACTGGCGCGCGTGCGCGAGCATTTGGCCCGACCTGAAGCAGCGGTGGGCGAGTGGTGGGTTAACGGCGAACGCGTGCGCCTGGCCGACGTGCAGTGGCTGTCGGCGGCGGACAACTACATCGAGCTGCACGTGCCTCCGCGCCATCTGCTGGAGCGCGCCACGCTGGCCGAAGCGCTGGCCCGCCCGGGTTGGATGGCGCGCTTTGTACGCGTTCATCGCAGCCATGCCGTCAACCCGGCGCACGTGCAGCGCATCGAGCGCCTGAGCAGCGGCGAGGCCGTGCTGACGCTGGCCTGCGGCCAGACGCTGCGCGTGTCGCGCGGCTACCGTGCGATGCTGGCGTCGTTCGCCCCTTGAGCCCCGCCACTCGCCCCGGCGCGCTCGCGCGGGGCGCGCCGCGGCGCAAGACTGGCGGCCATGTACATATTGCCTGCCTCGCCCCTGCCTGCCCCCCAGGCTGCCCTTCATCGACGGCCTGCGCGTCACTGCCTTCGCGCTGCTAATCCCCTATCACGTAGGCATGTACTACCTCAGCTGGGACTGGCAAGTGAAGAGCCCCGCCGCGAGCAGCACGCTCGAACCTTTCATGCTGCTCACTGCGCCATGGCGCCTGGGCCTGCTCTTCTTGATCGCCGGTGCAGCCTGCCAGGGGCTGATGGACCGGCGCGGCGCACTGGGCACATTGAGGGACCGCTCGCTGCGTCTGCTGCTGCCGCTGGTCTTCGGCATGGCGGTCATCGTCACGCCACAGGCCTACTTCGAGGTGCTGACCAAGGCGCCCCAACTACTGCCGGGTGACGGCGGCTACCTCGACTTCTGGTGGGCTTATCTGCATGGCGGCAAATACTGCCGAGGCAAAGAGTGCATGGACGTGACGACCTGGAACCATCTGTGGTTCCTGCCGTAGCTGTGGGCCTATGCCGTGCTCGGCGCGCTGTGCGCGGCAGCGTGGCGCGGACGGGTGACTGTGCTGCGTTTGCCGACCTGAGCCTGGCTGCTTCTGCCCGCAGTGCCGCTGACCCTGGCGCGCTTGTTCGTGATGCCGCATTTCCCCAGTACGCACGACCTGGTGCACGACCTTTACAACCACCTGCAATACGGCTGGCTCTTCGCAGTCGGCTGTCAGTCAGCGGCGCCGACGGCGCTGCCATTCGCGGCCTGACTCGCCCGTCCAACGGCCCCAAGAATCCAGCCGTTCACCCCAGGCCGCTCGCGAGCCGCGCACCGCCATGAAATGCTCTCGCTTGTTCTGGACAGCGGGGATTGAGTTGCTTCGTAGACAACTTCTTCAAGGTGCAGCGGCTATGGCGGTGCTGCCAAGCACGGTGGTGCACGCGGTCAAATCCAATCTGACCCGGCATCGCCGGCGCCCGGGTGATCCGGACTGGCCCGACGACGTACAGTGGCAGCAGCTCAAGGCCGCGGTGGGCGGCCGGCTTGAGGCCGTGCGCCCGCTGATGGCTCCGTGTACTGCGAGCCCCGTTGCGGCGGCATGCGGGGTGCTGCTGAAATCCTTGGGCAACCCCTTCTTTGTGGGCGACCAGCCGGGAGGTACGCAAGTGTCGGGCTACCTGGATGCGTGGACGCCGTCATCCAGCGCCTATGTCATCTCCGCCAGCAGCACGGCGGACGTGATGGCGGGGGTGAACTTCGCGCGTGAGCATGACCTGCGGCTTGTGGTCAAAGGCGCGGGGCACAGCTACCAGGGCACGTCCAGCGCGCCGGACTCGCTGCTGATCTGGACGCGGGCAATGAACCAGGTGACGGTGCACGACAGCTTCGTGCCCCAGGGCTGCGAGGGCAAAGTAGCGCCGGTGCCGGCCGTGTCGGCGCAGTCGGGCGCGGTGTGGATTGACCTCTACCACGCGGTGACCTCGCTGGGCGGGCGCTATGTGCAAGGCGGCGGCTGCACTGACGTGGGCGTGGCCGGGCTCATCCAGAGCGGGGGCTTTGGTAGCTTCTCCAAGGGTTTCGGCACGGCGGCTTCGAGCCTGTTGGAGGCCGAGGTCGTGACGGCCGATGGGCAGGTGCGCATCGTCAACGAGCGGTCGGACCACGAGCTGTTCTGGGCGCTCAAGGGCGGGGGTGGCGGCAGCTGGGGAGTAATTACGCGCGTTACCTTGCGCACGCATGAGCTGCCGCGGTACTTCGGTGCGGCCTCGGGCAAGGTCCAGGCGCGCGATGCAGAAGCCTTTCGGCGGCTGGTGGCACGGTTCGTGGACTTCTATGCCGAGTCGCTCTTCAACCCGCATTGGGGCGAGCAGGCGGGCTTCGGGCCGGACAACACGCTTAAGGTCTCCATGGTGTGCCAAGGCCTGGACAAGGCGCAGGCTGAAAGGCTGTGGGCGCCGTTCTTCGACTGGGTGAAGGCCTCGCCCGAGGACTTCAGCATCGTCGAGGAGTTCGGCGCCTGGGCCGGCGATGCGCGGGGCTGGTGGCGTATTGAGGGCAACGGCTCCATGATCCCTGACACTCGCGAGGGCGCGCCCAAGCACCACGGCTGGTGGAAGGGCGACCAGGCCCAGGTAGGCGCCTGGCTGCATGGCTACGACTCGCTATGGCTGCCCGCCGCGCTGCTGCAGGCCTCCGAGCGGGCCCGCCTGGTGCAGGCGCTGCTGGAGGCCGCGCGCCACAAGCACCTGGACCTGCACTTCAACAAGGGCCTGGCCGGTGCGCCGCCGGCGGCCATCGCCAGGACGCGAGACACGGCTACCAACCCCGCGGTGTGTGAAGCCTTCGCGCTGGTCATCATTGCCGACGGCGAGGCGCCCGCCTATCCGGGACTGGCGCGCCCGCGACCCGACCTTGACGCCGCGCACAGGAACGCGCGCAACATCGACCTCGCCGCGGCCGCGTTGCGCAAGTTCGCGCCCAACGCCGGCTCGTACGTGTCGGAGAGCAGCTTCTTCAACGCGGACTGGAAAAGCGAGTTCTGGGGCGCCAACGCCGCGCGCCTCGCGGCCGTCAAGGCTCGCTACGACCCCGAGGGCCTGTTTTTCGCGCACCACGGCGTGGGCTCGGAGGAGTGGAGTGCGGACGGTTTTGTGCGGCTTTGATGAATGCGCCTGGGGGCGGCCGCGCTCCTCGTGCCAGGCCAGGCACTGCGCCTGCAGCGATGAATTGTCGTCAGCCCTGGACCGTAACGCCGTCGGCGGGCCGGCTTGGCGTCTGACATGGTGTCTACCGAACTTGCTTGGTGAGCACCGCCCAAAGGCCCCTTCCGCCGCAATCCTTTGGGCAGTCTAGCCTTCCCTAAACCAGCCGTTCACCGGTGGCCGGTCATGGCCGGGAGTACCAGTCCATGGGTGCACCATGAAGCCGACGCACGCAACACGGGCGGACCGTATGACTGCTCCCTCAGGTCGCCGCCGGCCCGAGTCGATCCTTCAGAGTCCTGCGAGCAAGAGAACTCGCTGCCGCAAAGTTGACGCGCGCAAGGTTTACGCCTGCACGCCCTCAAAGGACGCGCAAGGTAAGGGCTCGCCGTCAGAGCGAAAACTGGTCAGTCTCTGCAGACAATCAATCGGTACGCGTTGGATTCAAGAATGACCGCCAGACGCACTCTCAGCCCGCATTCCGGCGACGCAGCCGCAAGTGCAGCGGCTTGCTCGGCCGCATCGTGACATTCAATTCCGGCTCAGGGGGTGCTTCCCCGGGCACGGTTAGCAACTCGTATCGCTGCAGCAGCAGGGCGGCTACAAGCGTCATCTCCAGCATCGCGAAATGCTGGCCGATGCATACCCTCGGCCCAGTGCCGAAGGGCATCCAGGCACCGCGCGGCGGTGGCTCGGCCGTTGCGACGAAGCGCTCGGGGCGGAAGGCCTCGGGCTCTGGGAACCAGCGTGCATCGCGCTGGATGACCCAGGGCGTGATCCGCAGCAGCGCCCCATCGGGCAGCGTCCATTCGCCAAGACGCAGCGGCTTGACGACGCGACGCGACAACAGGCCGCCGACCGGCGGGTACAGGCGCATCGCCTCCTTGAGACTGGCCCCCAGCCAGTCCAGGTCTGGAACGCTGGCGGCCTCAGGGTCGCGCTCGCCGAGCACCACGTGAAGTTCATCGCGCGCTCGCTGCTGGGCCTGGGGGTGAACCGCCATCAGCCAAGACCACCATGTCAGAGCCGTGGCGCTGGTTTCGTGCCCGGCCTGGAACAGGGTCATGCACTGGTCGTGCAGCTCGGTGTCCGACAGGCACTGGCCAGACTCGTCGTCGCTCACGGCCAGCAGCATGGCCAGCAGGTCGTCTTGGGGTGCGACATCAGGCGGCATGGCCCGACGCTGCGCGATGTGTCGGTGCACCAGACCGCGCAGGGTGCGCAGCCCCCAGCGCTTGTCGCGTTTGCCCGGCAGAGGGAGCCAGTCCGGCAAGGTGACGGGCCAGAACATTTCGCGCATGGCGCAATGACTGAGGAGCTGCGTAGCGCGGGCTGCGTCACCCGACTCGCCCCGATCGGGTTGGCTGAAGAGCGCGCGCAGGATGACGTCCATCGTCAGCCGCGTCATCAAGGCGGCCGCGTCAAGCTGAGCTTCGCGTTGAACCGACGGCACCAGATCGTCCAGAACGGTGCGAGCGGCTGCCGTCATCAGCTCGGCGTAGCCTTGCACCCGCCGGGGCGCGAAGCCCGGCATCAGCATGCGGCGCTGGCGCTGCCAAGTCGCGCCCTCGGTCACCAACACACTCTGTCCGAAGGTCTGCTCGAAGATTTCGATGCCGCGCTCCCAGCGGATCAGGTGATCGGCCTGGTCAACCAGGGCAGCACGTACCATGGCCGGGTCGAACACGTCGTAGGCGCGCTCCGTGCCCACACGCATGAAGGTGAGGTCGCCGTAGGTGTCGTGCAGCAAACCGACGAAGCTCGGGTAGTCGCGTGCCATGCGGCGCAACAAGGGCAAGCCCCACCAGGGCGCCGCTGGGCCAGGAGGGTAGGCCTGCACTGATCCGGCTTCAGCGGCGCTGGCCGTTCCGGGCACATGTGAGGTGTTCATTCGCGTCAGCCTAGCGCCGATGCAAGGGAGCGGTCTTGAATGTTTTCGACATCGCGCGCGCCGCTCGCCAGGCGCCCACCGCATGTCTACACTGTGCCCATGGCTTCTCTCGCTCAGCCCATGCTACCAATGCTGGCAGCCGTCAACCGGGCACCTGCGCGGCTCTGGCTGCCGCATCCATCGCTGAGCCACTGTGTGCGCGCGATCGTGGCGCGGAGCACGATGACCATCGGCCGCGACTGGCCGGAGTCCTGGCTGTACACGCACTGCCCTGCGACGCCGCTGTGCAGCATCGGCTGGTTCCTGGCCGGGCACTTGGAACTGATCGACCAGGGCTGGCCAGCCACGGCTGCCAGCCCAGGGAACGGCTTGCCTCAGCCCTACTTCGGAGGACCCTTGACGCGACCCACGGTCTTCCGCAACTCGCCGGAGACCCACGGTCTGGTATTGATGATGCTGCCCGATGCGGTTCATGAGTTGACCGGGCTGAACACTGCCGACTGGGTCAACCGTTTCGACTCTCTGAAGGCGGCCCTGGGCGACGAGTGGCATGAGTTGAGCGAGGCCATGTTGGCGGCAGACGATGACGTCGCGCGCGTGGGGCTGATCGAGGAATTTCTGCTGCCTCGCTGGCAGGCAGTTCGGCCGAAAACACTTGCACCAGCGGTGCTTCGTGCACAGGACTGGACACATGCCCTGGCAATGCGTGCGGCCAGTTCAGGCGTGGGCCGCAGCCTGCGTCAGGCCGAACGCCGCATCAAGGGCTGGACCGGGTTACCAATGCGCGAACTGCGCGGCCTAGGGCGGGCCGAGCAAGCATTCTTTCGCTCGCTGGCACAGGGCGAGGCGGCGGTGCGCTGGACCGAAGTGGCCGCCGACGTGGGCTACGCCGATCAGTCCCACCTGTGTCGGGAGACCCGCCGAGTGACCGGCTTTGCCCCCGGCGAACTGCGCCAGCGTATTGCGGAGGACGAGAATTTCTGGCTGTACCGAGTCTGGACTTGAGCGCAATGGAAGTTTCCCAAGGGCGCCTGAGGATGCCGATGGCAGTCCGCTCGAAGCAGACCCCGACGTCGCACGCCTGGCATCTGAGGAATACGCCCTGCGCTGCCCGGCCCAGCAGCACATTGTCGACGCAAGGCCCCATAACGGATGGCGACTCAAGCAGTAGCGAGTGGCACCACAGCCGATTGAACTGCCTTGACCCGAGATCGGCGAAAAGAATTTCCAAGCAGGCTGAATCAGACACTTGTTGGCTCGAGTCCATCGACTGTTGGCTCATATCCAGCAGCAGAGCGTCGTCCGTAGCCGAAAATCCTGGCCTCTAAAGCACTGGAGCCTTGTCATGGCACAAAGGGCACGTTTGCTTGTGGCGCTAAGTGTTCTTGCGCTGCCATGCATTGCCCACTCTCAGTCAATCGTAAACGGCACAGACGGCATTGGTGCAGGACCGGCAACTTTCGGGGTAATTACACCAGTCTTTGGGCAGCTGGTTTACTTCACACTGCCTGCTACCTTCGTGCACGGCTTCGAGAACGTCACTGCAAAGCAGTACATACATGAATTCGTCCCGCGAGGTGAGTCTGTGGAGAAGTGGACTCAGTTGATAAAGCTGGTCGGATTGAAGGATCTCGTTGGCGAAGTCGATCTCACACCGAAGAAGTTAATGGAGCGCTTTGCAGGACAGTACAAGGCCGCGTGCACAGGCCAGATGGCGGCGCAGGGGCTTGGACCTACCACACTCGGAAGTCATGAAGCCTTTGTTGCAGTAGTCGCCTGCGGGAACACAAGCTTTGGTGGCTTTCCCCACAGGGAAGCAGCAATGATCATGGCCATCGGTGGCACAGGCGACTACTACACCCTCAATTGGAGCGAAAGAGGCGAGGCCACTGATGACATGCCTGACTTGGATATTCCAAAGTGGTTAGCGCGCTATAAGCTGTGGAAACCAATACGGCTCTGTCCCATAGTCCCAGGAGAACAGGCTCCGTATCCAAGTTGTATTCCTCCCTCAGTTAAGTAATCCGGTCGTCCGAGATCGGACGACCGACAGGTCTGTAGGGAGGCAAGATTCGCGAACCGTGGCTGCATCGGGCGCGACGCCGACTGGGCAACCCGTTTGCCTTCAGTCGTGTTCGGCGAGTCCTTGCCGAGCAGGGCCAATGGAGGCACTCAGGGCCATAAGGCCGAGAATATTGTAACGTTCATTGTGATGTTGAACGCTGCGTGCGCAGCGATTGCGGGAATGATGGAGCCGCTGGACATCCGAATCCTGGCGAAGCCCAAGGCCGTGGCTGTGTCATCAGCGCAACCCAGATCAGTCCGGACAAAACATGGATCCCAGGTCCCGTGGGTCCCCAGAATAGTCCGTGATGTGCCTGGCGGGTGCCGTTCCACATGCTGCGGCATGTGCTGGACATCTGAATTACGCTGACATCAGGCACCGTCGCGCGTCAAGAGGAACTTGGGGCCGCGCCCACGGTGTGGGTGCCATCGTTGAGGGAGCAGCTACTTGGCTTGCTGCGATTTCCCCGCCTGGGCCCCCAGTATTGCCGAAAGGGCAGCATAGCGTTCGGCCATGTCGGGATGATCGGCAAACCAGCCACGCTTTACGCGCTCCGGTGCTGCTGCTGCATAGGTTGGCCAAGCTTCCAGGATTCTGTCCGCATCGTAGCCGGCTTGACGCGCCAGGAGCAGCCCGATTCGATCGGCTTCAAGTTCTTCACGGCGCCAGGTCGGGCGCAATGCAAGCTGGCTCGCGGCAGTGAGCAGTCCCTTGGTGACGGCCACATCGACAGCCGCTGTTCCACTAAGAATACCAAGTCGGATGAAGGGATGGCCGGAAACAAAGTGACCTAACTCATGGCCGACGACAAATGCCAACATCGCGTCATCGGGAAATGCACGGGCCTGCCCGTAGGTGACATGGATGCCATTGAAATATCCATAGGCTCCGATTTCGGTTTCAGGCTCGAGTTGAACGGTGTAATCACAGGTCAGCCGGCCGGTGAGCGTGACCTTGAACTCCGTGTCGTCGCGTCGGATGGTCAGCTGACCTGAGTGCTCGGGCTGACCTGCGGTGGTCGCCAGGACCCTATCGCCTGGCATCAGACCAGCTTCTGCCGCAGGTGCGCCTGGCGCAACAGCGATGATTCGTGGTGCACCCGACTGGAGCCCCAACAGCCTTGCCTCCTCGCGAAGATTCGAGGGCAGGTTCTGATCCGAATCCAACAAGAAGCCGGTAGTAGACCTTGACGGCTCGCACTGGCCCGTCCGCGCCGCAGTATCGAACACGCGAGCGGATACAAGGAACAGCCTGGCCGCCTCGTCGCTCCAGCGCTTCAGAGCGATCTCAGCCAGATACCTGCGGTCCGCATCATTAGTCGTGTGCGTGGCGCCTGGCGTTCCTATGGTGGTGCAGGCGGACAAGCCGAATGAAGCAGCCGCCACAAGGGCCAAGAAACGAGAATGCCGTTGGATCGGATTGCTTTGCACGACACAGCCTCCATACTTGCGAGCCCCCTGGGTAGGAGGTGATGCCCTGCGGATATTATGAAGCCCTGATGTGTGGCTACCTTGTTTGACTCCTACGGAGTTTGGAGACGCACTTTGAGCGACTACGACATGAGGTCGAACCTGGGCTTCCTGGCCGCATCGCTGGGTCGTGTCTTCCAGTTCAGGAATGTCGATAACAGGCTGGGGCCTTTGTCCGTAACCCAACTAGACAGCGCCGCATTCGGTGCGACGCTATCGACGTTGCCCGAACCTTCGGCGTACGCGCTCATGGGTGCTGGCCTGGCATTCTTGGCAAGCCGACTGCACCGCAGCAAGGCGGCTTCACCGGGATTCTGAGAGCCTGCTGGGTGCAGCGTTGAACATCTGACTGGCTGCCGGCACGGTCTCATCCGTCAAGAGGGCCCTGAGGCCGCGCTTACACGGATTCGACATCGCGCTGGAAGTTGTGGCTGAGGACCGCGCGTTCTGGCAAACGGGAGATGCGGCTGAGCCGCTCCAACTTTCGGAACTGTTATTGGTCGGCGGCCCAGATGGTGGCCCATCACACCGAAGTCGGATGCAACTTGCGACCCGGCGATCTGCTCGGCACGGGAACTCAATCGGGACCGAACGAGGGTGAACAGGGGAGCCTGCTGGAGCGGAGCCGCGGCGGCAAGCAGCCGATTGCATTGCCCAACGGCGAATCGCGCGCTTTTCTCGAGGATGGCGACGTGGTGACGCTGCGTGCCTTGTGCGAACGCGACGGATTCGCTCGCATTGGATTCGGGGTCTGCAGCGGCGAGGCAATTCCCTGCAACGTGCCTGGGGGCGAACCGCCCCAAAGCTGACTCCGATGAAGGACAGGTCATGGCCGGCAGCGTGAGTACAAGTTGCCGCCGCGTAGCTGACCTTCGAATCGATTTCGCGACGAGGGCTGAAGGTCAGCCGACAGCCCCGCCCCAACCCATTGCATTCAGCGCGCTGCTAAGTGGCCCGGAGCCAGCTTCAGGCGGCCGCGTTGGCGGGGTCACTACCGGGGTACCGCGCTCGGCCGGTGTCTCATCGGCGCGCTCCGTTGCCGGGTCTTGCGCCAGTTGCTTGGACGGCAGCGCTATGCTGTGACGCCATGAAGCGCCGCCGCCTGCTGCAAGACACCACCCGGATGCTGGGCCTGGTCCTCGCAGGCCTGACCGCCGATCCGGGCCGGGCGACCGACGCCAAGGTCACCACCGCGCAGCCCAACGTCCACGTGTTGCAGCATCCGCTGGACATTCCGGGGCTTGGTCGCCAGCGCTTGCTGCGAATCTATCTGCCGCCCAGTTATGCCGGCGCGCCTGACCGCCGCTATCCGGTCATCTACATGCACGATGGCCAGAACCTGTTCGACGCCGCCACTGCCTACGCCGGCGAATGGGCGGTCGACGAGACACTCAACGCCATTGCCGCCAGCACCGGCTTCGAGGCCATCGTGGTCGGCATCGACAACGGCGCCGAAAAACGCATGAACGAGCTGAGCCCGGTCGACCATCCGCGTTTCGGCAAGGGCGAGGGTGCGCTGTATCTGGCCTTCATCGTCCACACGGTCAAGCCGCTGGTCGACCAACGCTGGCGCACACTGCCCGGGCGCGCCAGCACCGCCATCATGGGCAGCTCGATGGGCGGGCTGATCTCACATGCCGCGCTCAACACATACCCGGGGGTGTTCGGCCGTGTCGGCATCTTCTCGCCTTCGTACTGGGTGATGCCGGCACTGTTCGAGCAGGCGGCCGCGCTGGCGCTGCCGGCCGACACCCGCGTCTACCTCTATGCCGGCGGACGGGAGGGCGACACAGATGCCCTCGCCAAGCGCATGCAGGCCGCGCTGTCGCGGCAGTTGCCGGCGCACAACCTGCGCCTGCATGTGGTGCCGGCCAACGAACACAACGAAGCAGCCTGGCGCGCAGAGTTCGAGCCAGCGGTGCGCTGGCTGTTCGACATCGCCTGAGAGCGCGGGAGTTTCTTGTTCGTGCCCACTCATCACGCCAAGACACCCCTGCTCGTCGTGGCATGGCTCGCCATTGCCACCTTGTGGCTGCGCTCTGGAGGATCGGTCGGCTGAACAGTTAACCAGGCCCTCTGTGGCAGCGTCTTCCTCCTCGGCGTGCTTCGCGGAAGCTGCCACTAGCAATCTGCCGCTTGCGGCCGATCACAGTCTCTGCAGCAGCCTAAGAGGATCGTGAGACATTGGTCTTGCGGCCTGAGCCTCCCAGCGGGCCAGATGGAAGGTTGCGTCGGGCGTCCGCCTTCTTCTGGTGGAACTTGATGGCGGGGCCCCGCGCCCGGGTGTCGCGCTGAAGATAGGGAGCGTTCTCTTGCGCGTTGCCTGTCTCGCTGGGCGCATGTTTCTGGGCGAGCGCATCGGCGCGCTTGTGCTGCTTTGACATTCAAGGCTGTTGACGCCGACCGAAAATTGACCCACCTACAGCGATAGTGCCGATCCAAATTTGACCCGGGTGTTCAACCTACCCTGCCTCTTTCCTGAGCAGGGGGTACGGAGTGATCACCATGGCCATGATTGGCAAGGTCAAGCGGATGTATTTCCGCGAGAAGAAGTCTGTTCGGGAGATCGTGCGGCTGACGAGCTTGTCGCGCAACACGGTTCGCAAGTGGTTGAAGGCGGCGGTACCAGAAGAGCCGAGGTACCGGCGTAGCGAGGCACCGGGCAAGCTCACGCCGTTCCACGAATCGCTCAGGCTGGCGCTGAAGGTTGACGCCCACCGCCCGCGCCACGAGCGGCGCACGGCCCGGGCGCTGCACACGCAGATCAAGGCCGAAGGCTATGGCGGCGGCTACAGCCGCGTCACCGACTTCGTTCGCGCCTGGCGCCAGTGTGAGGGCCAGTCGATCTCCACCAAGGCCTTCGTGCCGCTGGCCTTCGAGCTCGGTGAGGCCTTCCAGTTCGACTGGAGCGAGGAGGGCCTGGTCGTGGGCGGGATCTACTACCGCATGCAGGTCTCGCACCTGAAGCTGTGCGCCAGCCGGGCGTTCTGGCTGTTGGCCTACCCCAGCCAGGGCCACGAGATGCTGTTCGATGCCCACACCCGCTCGTTCGCTGCCCTGGGCGGTATCGCCCGGCGCGGCATCTACGACAACATGAAGACCGCCGTGGACAAGGTCAGGAAGGGCAAGGGCCGCACCGTCAACAAGCGCTTCGCCGTGATGTGCGCGCACTAC
>CAIWPS010000122.1 GCA_903914615.1 uncultured beta proteobacterium
GTGCGCAATGCATCGCGCCGCGTGAATCGCCAGTCCGGTGTGCGCCGGTTCGGCAGCTCGCGGGCGCCGTGGAGCTGAAACCGCCAGCCCGATCCGTCGCCTTCGGGCAGCGTTCGCAGGTGCCCGGCGAGGCGGACGCGCTCGCCCGTCACCGCCAGCGGTGACGCCGCGAACACCTCGATGCGCAAACCCGCGTCGCGCGGCAGGCAGCCGATGCAGCACGGCATCTCGGCCACCAGCGCGAAATAGGTCGTGGCCGCGGCGCCATCGAAGGGCGCCATCCAGCCATCGATCCGCACCAGGCCTTCGAATCGCGCCGCCGAAGGCAGCCTTTGAAGGGTCGCGAAGTCTGCACGGGCCAAGGCCTCGCCATCGGCGTCCTCAGGCTGCGGCAGTGCGGTGCGTTGCATGGGGTATGTCCCACCCGGCGGTTGCCGGGCTCGAGCGGGCCGACTGTGCCACGCGCCGAGGCTGCGCGCTCGGCCGTCGGGCGCGTCGGCGCTCAAGATCACAATGCAAACATCGCTGCCTTGCTCCAGGCCGCCCCAGATTCCACCCTGCCGCACCCGGCCTGATGGGGCGGCGCTTCCCGATGCCCCAAGATGTCGCTGCTGCACCCGTGGCCCTGCTGGTGCTGGTCACCTTCGTCGGGACCAGTTTGCTGGCGCTGTTCGCCGCGCCCGGCCTGATCGAGCGCGGGGTGTTCCGGCCCTACTGGCTGCTGCGCCGGAACGAGTGGGCCACGCCGGTGAGCAGCGCCTTCCTGCACGCCGACCTGGCGCACCTGTTCTTCAACGGCTTCACTTTCTGGGCCTTTGCCTTCGCGCTCGAGCGCACCATCGGCAGTCGCGCATTTGCGCTGCTCTATGCCTTCGGCCTGGCGGCCAGCGCCCTGGGCACCTGGGTGCGGCACCACCGCGACCCGGGCTACCGCACGCTGGGCGCGTCCGGAGCGATCCTGGCGGTGCTGTTCGCGTCGATCGCCTACCACCCCGGGTCGTCGATCTTCATCATGCCGATCCCGGTGCCCATCCCGGCGCCCCTGTTTGCCGTGCTGTACCTGGCCTTCAGCGCGTGGGCAGCGCGGCGACCGCGCGGCGGCGTCAACCACGACGCCCATCTGGCCGGCGCCATCGCGGGCCTGGCCTTCGTGGCTCTGACCAACCCGGCGGTGCTATCACGTGCCGTATCGCGGCTGTTCAGCTGAGGCAGCAAGGCTATCGTTGACACAACGTCCCGGCCCTGAAGGACTTGCCGTTGCCCATATTTCCGCCAGATTGACGGTGTGCCAGCGGCGGTGAATTCGCTGCGAGCCTGTTGGCGGGCGCGCAGACCGCCATCAGAGCCTGAGCCGATACCCACGCGCGCCAATACAGCGCCGATGACGCTGCCGGCCGACCTTGTTGCCAGAGGATTGCAGATGAGGTGCGCGTCGACCCTGGTGTCCGCCAGGGGCTAGGGATGGTCTGTGATGGCACCTGGAAGGTGGCTCAGGCTTTGCTCTGAACGTATCAATAATCGTTTCAATGATCTGACTACAGGTTCGATTAATCCAAGGTAAGTACAGGCCTGAAATGTGGGAAAATCGTTTCATGGCAGTGGTCGATTTACTCGTTTCCACACTGCGCACGCAGGGCCGCACACCGGCTGCCCGGCTGCTGGAAGGGCTGGGTGTCAGCCGGCCGACGCTGATGCGGTCCGTGCGCGCGGCAGGCGCGGCAGTGCTGACCATAGGCCGCGCGCGTCGTACTGCCTACGCTGCCCGGCGATTTCTTCGCGGCAATGCGGCAGCCTTGCCTGTGTACTGCATAGACCCGCAGGGCGGCTCCACGCAGGTTGCTCAGCTGAACCTGGCCTACCCGGACGGCTGCCTGCTGGACTACGCGTCAGACTTTGATTGGCCGCTGGATGCAGA
>CAIWPS010000123.1 GCA_903914615.1 uncultured beta proteobacterium
GCCGCGCTGCCAGCGCATCAGCGCCTCGGCGCCGATCATGCGCGCCTCGCGCACGTCGACCTTGGGCTGGTAGTGCAGCACCAGCTCATCGCGCTCGATGGCCTTGTGCAGCGCCGTCTCCAGCTCCAGCTTCTCGCGGCCGCGGCCGGCCAGCTGCGGGCTGTAGATGGCCGAGCTGTTGCGGCCCTGCTCCTTGACCGAGTACATCGCGAAGTCGGAGTTGCGCAGCAGGTCGACGACCGAGTTGCCGTCGCGCGGAAAGATGGCGACGCCGACGCTGGCGGTGACGAAGCATTCCTGGCCGCTGACGAAGATCGGCTCGCGCAGCGATTCGAGGATGCGCTCGGCGACGCGCTCGGCATCCTGGTCGGAGGTGACCTCGGGCAGCAGGGCCACGAACTCGTCGCCGCCGAGCCGGCCGACGGCCTCCAGCGAACGGTGCGAGCGCTGGCCGGCGGCTTCCAGCGCGCCTTCCATGACCTGGTCGCTGTGGCGCACGCAGGCGCGCAGGCGGCGCCCGACCTCGACCAGCAGTTCGTCGCCGGCGCCGTGGCCCAGGGTGTCGTTGATGAGCTTGAAGCGGTCGAGGTCGATGAGCAGCAGCGCGCACTGGTGCTGCATGCGCCGCGCCTGCTCGAGCGCGCGCTCGGCGCGCCAGATCAGCTGGCGGCGGTTGGGCAGGCCGGTCAGCGCGTCGAAATTGGCGAGCTGGCGGATCTTGTCCTCGGCGACGCGGCGGTCGGTCACGTCCTGGACGATGCCGGTGTAGCCGGCGCCGTGGCCATGCTCGTTGAACTCGGGTTCGGCCTCGACGTGGATGATGCGCTGGCGGCCGTCGTAGAGCACGATGGGCACGTCGGTGGCCAGCACCGACGCGTGGCGCAACGCCTCGTGGAGCAGGCGCAGGAAGGCGCGGCGGTCGTCCTGCGGCACCATGCGCAGCAGCGCGCGCAGGCTGACCTCCTCCTGCGGGCCGAGCCCGAACACGCGCAGCGCCTCGGTCGACATGACCATGCCGGTGCGCTCGCCGCGCTCGCCGCGCCGCCAGTCGAAGCTGCCCATGCGCGCCAGGTCCTGCGCGCGCGCCAGCTTGCTCTTGCTGCGCTCGAGCTCGATGCGCGTGCGCGAGGCGCGCAGCAGGTAGTGCAGGCGGCCGGCGAGCAGGCCCCACTGCGTGGCCTTGACGAAGAAGTCGGTGGCGCCGGCCTGGTAGGCGCGGGTGATGGAGGCGTCGTCCTCCAGGCCGGTGAGCATCAGCACCGGCAGGTTTTCCAGGCCGGGCAGGCGGCGCAGGCGGCGGCAGGTGTCGAAGCCGTCCAGGCCGGGCATCAGCGCGTCCAGCACGATGAGGTCGGGCGTCCAGTCGCGCAGCATCTCCAGCGCCTGCTCGCCGCTGCCGGCCTCGACGATCTTGAAGCTGCGCTCGCGCAGGGCCAGCGACGTCAGCAGCAGGTTCACTTCATCGTCATCGACGAGCAGGACCTCGGGCTGCGCCGGGTTGCTGGCATCGGCGTACGGGTGCGTGGGGGTCATCAAAGCATCGGGTTCAGGGCCGCAGCATAGCCCCAACGGCCGCCAATGCGGACTCCCCTTCGGACAGCAGGCGCTCGACATCGGCCGCCAGGTCGCCGGCCTGGCCATCGCGCAGCCGGCGTTCGATCTCGGCGCAGGCCTGCGACAGCGCCAGCGCACCGACGCTGGCCGACGACGACTTCAGGGTGTGCGCGACCGAGGCGACGACGCCGGGGTTGCCGCCCTGGCGCTCGGCGGCCAGCTGCACCAGCATGCGCAGCAGCGAAGTCTCGAAGGCCGCCATGACGCGCATCACGACGCCGTGGCGGCCGTCGGGGTCGAGCTCGCGCAGGCGCGCCAGAGCCCCGGCGTCGAGCGTCGGGCTGCGGGGCTCGGGCGGTGGCGCGGCAGCGCCGGGAGGCTCGGATTTCATGACGGCCAGGAGCGCGGAGCGGGAGCGTGGAGCATACGAGACAGCCAAGGGTGTCGTGGGCGGCCCCGCCGGCGCTGGCGCTAACGCCTGGTCCGTACGGGAACCTTGCGCAGGGTTTCGGCCCCGCGCCGGCCAAACTTGAATGGCGCGGCCGCGGCCGCGTTGCGCGGGGGCCGCATCCGTACAATTCGACGCATGCTTGCTTCCTGCCAGGGCCGCCGGCGCCACGCCGCGGGGCGGCTGGCCGCGGCGGCCGCCCTGCCCGCGCTGACGGGCTGTGCCGACCGCCCCGACGCCTACGGCGCCTGGGCCTTCGCCGGCCTGGCCCTGTTGTTGGTGGCCGCCGGCGCCTATGCGCTGGGCCGCCTGCGCGGGCGCGGCGCGCTGGCGCAGGCGCTGCGCGAGGCCCGCGCCGGGCTGCGCCAGCAGGCGCAGCTGCAGGCCGCCTGGCTCTGGCACACCGACGCCGAACACCGCCTGCTGTCGTGGCAGCCGCCCGGAGAACCGGGCCGCGCCAGCTGCCTGCTGTTCGCTGCCGAGAATGCCGAACTGGCGCAGCGCCTGCGCGCCGGGCAGGCCTTCAGCGGCCTGCGCCTGCAGGCGGCACAGCCGCTGGACGGCGCCCGCTGGTGGGAACTGCGCGGCCTGCCGCACCACGACGACCTCGGCCGTTTCGACGGCTTCGTCGGCAGCGCACAGCCGCTGGACGAGGCCCAGCGGCTGCAGAGCGGTGCCGCTGCGCTGCAGCCCCTGCTGGGCGCCGTCGGCGTGCCGGCGCTGGTGGCCATCGACCGCGGCGAAGGCTGGCAGGTGCAGCACCTCAACGCCGCCGCGCAGGCGCACTGGCCGCAGCTCCAGGCCGGCGCGCCGCTGGCCGCCGCGGTGGCCACGCTGCCGGCCGCCGTGCAGGCGCTGATCGACGGCCCGGGCACGCC
>CAIWPS010000124.1 GCA_903914615.1 uncultured beta proteobacterium
CGATCTCGTGCCGCTGGTGCAACCGGCGCACGAGGAGGCGGCCGCCGGCGCCGCCGTGCTCGCGCGGCGCGCGCTCGAACGTGCGGGCTGACGCCGTGCCGGCGCTGCGTGTCGCATCCGCTGGCGCACCGGGGCCATCCGGGCGGTGCCGGGTTCGTGGCAGGGTTATTGCTGGCAGTCAGCGTCGCGGCGACGGCCGTTGCGCGGTGGCACCACGGCCGCGTTCCACCATGCCGCGCGACCGATGCGCCAGAATCGGCGGTCGATGGCCACCGGGCTGATCACCACCCCTCGCAGAAAGGATCCGACATGCAAGGCGACCCTCAGGTCATACAGTGGCTTCAAGCGCAGCTGAAGAACGAGCTCACCGCGATCAACCAGTACTTCGTCCATTACCGCATGTTCAAGCACTGGGGCTTCGAGCGCATGGCGAAGAAGGAACACGAGGAGTCGATCGGCGAGATGAAGCATGCCGATGCGCTGATCGAACGCCTGTTCACGCTGGACGCCCTGCCCAACCTGCAGGACCTGGGCAAGCTGCTGATCGGCGAGACGCTGGTCGAGGCCCTGGGCTGCGACCTCAAGTCCGAACAGGGCGCGCAGGCCACCGTCAAGGAAGGCATCGCGCACTGCGAGCTGGCGCGCGACTACGTGTCGCGTGACCTGCTGCAGCACATCCTCGAAGACACCGAGGAGCACATCGATTTCCTGGAAACCCAGCTCGAGCTCGTGAAGCAGGTGGGCGAGCCCAACTACCTGCAGTCGCAGATGGGCAGCTGACCGCGCCCTCCCGCGCGCCCGGCCGGGCGTGCCGAGGCGCCGGCAATGCCCCAGCGGGAACCTGGGTGATGATGCTAATGCGAACAATTCGCATTACAGTCGATGCATGGTCATCTGCATCTGCCACCGGGTTTCCGACCGCGACATCGCCCGCGCGGCGCGTGAAGGCTGCGCCAGCTTCGAGGAACTCCAGGACGAACTGCGCATAGCGACGGCCTGCGGCGCCTGCAGCGCCTGTGCCCGGGAGACCTTCGCCCAGCATGCCGGGGCAGCGCACCCCATACAGGCCTGCGCCGGTGCGCTGGCCCGGCCCTCCGCCTTGCAACCCGCCGGCGCATGAGGGCGCCGGTGCTGACCGAGGAGGCCGTGCGGCACGGGCTGCAAGGCTGCGTGCGGGCCCTGCTCGCCGCCGGCATCGCCGTGCTGCTGGCGGGCTGCGGCGGCAGTTCAGGCGGCCTGTCCGGCGGCAGCCCGTCGACCACCTTGTCGCCCATGGCCGCCGTCGGCCGGCTGATCTTCACCGACACGGCACTGTCCGCATCGGGGCAGCAGTCCTGCGCCACCTGCCACGTTGCCAGCCGCGCCTTTGCCGGCGACGACGGCCTGGCGGTGCCGCTGGGCGGCGTGCAGATGAGCCTGCCGGGGCTGCGCGCCACGCCTTCGGTGATGTACGCGTCGTTCACGCCCGCCTTCCGCCTTGACGCCGACGGCACGCCCAGCGGCGGCTTCTTCCGCGACGGCCGCGCCGCGACGCTGGCCGACCAGGCTCAGCAGCCCTTCCTGGGCGTCTTCGAGATGGCCAACGCCGACGCCGCCGAAGTGCGGCAGCGGCTGCTGGCGCGGCCCTACCTGGCGCAGTTCCAGGCCGTCTTCGGCGCCGCCGTGCTGCAGGACCCGGCGCAGACGCTGGCTGCGATGGGCGCCGCGCTGGCGGCCTACCAGACCGAGGACCCCGACTTCCACCCCTTCAACAGCAAGTTCGACGCTTTCCGTGCCGGCACCGCCACGCTGACGCCGGCCGAACTGCAGGGGCTGCAGATCTTCAACGACCCGACGCGCGGCAACTGCAACGCCTGCCATGTCTCGACGCGGCCCAGCGCCAGCGTGCCGCCGCTGTTCACCGACTTCAGCTACGACAGCGTGGGCGTGCCGCGCAACTGGGCGATTGCCGCCAACCAGGCAGGCCCGGCCCTGCCCTACGTGCCGCAGAACGGCACCGCCCTGGGCGAGCCGGGCCTGTACGGCTACTACGACATGGGGCTGTGCGGGCCGCTGCGCAGCGACCTGGCCACGCGCCGGCTGCTGTGCGGCGCCTTCAAGGTGCCGACCCTGCGCAACGTCGCGGTCAAGCAGAACTATTTCCACAACGGCGCCTTCACGCAGTTGAACGACGTGGTCAGCTGGTATGCCACGCGAGACACCGACCCGCAGCGCTGGTACCGCAGCGTTGGCGGCGCGCCGGACCGGCCCTACAACGACCTGCCGCCCTCCCTGCAGGCCAGCATCAACGTCGCCGAGCTGCCCTACAACCCGCGCCTGGCGCCGACGCTGACGGCCGCCGAGATCAACCTGCTGGTCGTCTTCCTGTGCACGCTGACCGACGGCTACGACCCCGCGCACGCCGACGCCTACGCGACGCAGCCGCAATGCCTGCAGGCCGCCGCCGCGGCTTCGCAATGAACTCCACCCTCGTCCACGGAAGCCCCGCCATGTTCACCTCCCCCTTGCAACGCAGCGGCCGCGCCTGTGCCGCCCTGGCGATCGGCGCCGCCGTGCTGGCCTGTGGCGCGGCCCAGGCGGCGCCTGCCGCCGACACCGCCGCGACCATCCGCCGTCTCGAGGACCAGAACCAGGCGCTGGCGACATCGGTCGGCGAACTGCAGCGCCAGATGGCCGAAATGAGGCAACTGCTGCAGGAGATGCGTCAGCAGGCCAGCGCCGCCGACACCCGCCAGCCGCAGATGCAGATGCAGACGCAGCAGGCGGCGTCAGCCGCCGCACAGGCCAGCGCGCTGGCCACGGCACAGAACACCGCCCAGGCGGCCCAGCAGACGGCCCAGGCCGCGCTGCAGACCGCCAACGACGCCGCCCAGCAGCTGGCCGCGCAG
>CAIWPS010000125.1 GCA_903914615.1 uncultured beta proteobacterium
CAGCGCGAAGGCCGCCAGGCCGTGGCCGACGCGCGGCGGGGCCGGGGTCGCGGCGGAAGGAGTAGCAAGCATCCGGGCCGAGGTTAGCAGGCACGGCGCTGCAGCCCGTCCGGCCCGCGGCGTGCTTCGTCGCACGCCGGCACGGCGCCGCCCGGGCCTTGGGCATCATGCGGCCCTTTCCTTCCTTTGCATGGCCCGCCGTCACGACATGAACCACCACCGCCGACCGACCTCCGCCTTCCTTGTGCCTCTGGTGCTGGCCGCCGCCGGCCTGGCCGCCGCCACGGCCGTGCCCGCGCAGACCCTGAAGGACCCGGTGCTGGAAGCGCTGTACGTGGCCGAGAAGTCGGACGAACTGCAACGCGTGGCTGCCCTGCGCCTGGCCGCGCAACCCGACGACGCCCAGGCCGTGCTGGCCGCAGCGCTGGCGGCGCTGCGCCGCAACGACACTGCGGCGCGCACGGCCGCGATCGGGTTCGCCCGCGCCTGCATCGAGCGCCAGCCGCGCGCCGCGCCCTGCCAGTACGCGCTGGGCGTGGTGCTGGGGGTGCAGGCGATCTCCGAAGGGCTGTTCAAGGCCGCGCGCAGCATCGGCAAGGTGCGCGACGCGCTGCAGGCCGCCTACGACATCGACCCCGCCTGGTACCCGGCGCGCAGCGCCCTGCTGCAGTTCCACCTCGAGGTGCCAGGCATGATGGGCGGCAGCGCGGCCCAGGCCGGCGAACTGGCGCGCGGCGCGCCGCGCCCCGAGCAGGCGCGGGCGCTGCAGGCGCGGGTCGCGCTGGGCGACGGCAAGTTCGAAGCCGCGCTGCAGGCGCTGGCGGCGCTGCCGGCACCGCTGGAGCCGGCGCTGGCCGAGGATGTGTGCGCCTGGGCCGCGCAGGCCGGCCTGGGCCTGGTCAATGCGTCGCAGGCCGCGAAGGCGCAGCCGGCGCTGGAGAAGCTGCAGCGCGAGCAGGCTGGCTGCGCCGGGCCGGCCTACGCGCTGGCACGCGTGCGCGGCGAGGCCGGTGCGCACGCCGAGGCGCTGCGCCTCTACGAGACCGCCGTCGGCCTGCGCGGCGCCGCCGCGTGGCCGCTGCACTACCGCATCGGCATGGAGCAGCAGGCGCTGGGCCGGCGTGAAGAGGCGCGCAGCGCCTACCAGCGCTTCGTGGCCGAGGGCCGCGGGCCCGACAAGCTGCTCGACGACGCGCGCAAGCGGCTGCAGCAGCTGCTGCCGTGAGGCGTCGCTAGAAGGACTCGTCGTCGCGCAGGAAGCGCCACTGCCCGGGCGGCAGCGGCCCCAGCGAGACGCTGCCGATGCGCACGCGCTTCAGCCCCAGCACCTGCAGCCCGACCTGTTCGCACATGCGGCGGATCTGCCGCTTGCGCCCCTCGCGCAGCACGAAGCGCAGCTGGTCCTCGTTCTGCCAGCTCACGCGCGCCGGGCGCAGCTGCACGCCGTCGAGCTCCAGGCCCAGACGCAGGCGTTCGAGCTCGGCGTCGGGCAGACGACCTTCGCCGCTGTAGGCCACGCGCACCAGGTACTCCTTCTCCACCCGCGTCTCGTCGCCGATGAGGCGCTTGGCGATGCGGCCGTCCTGCGTCAGCACCAGCAGGCCGGTGGAGTCGATGTCCAGGCGGCCTGCCGGCGCCAGGTGCCGCAGGTGCGAAGGCTGCAGCTCGATGCCCGAGGCGTCGCCGGCCCAGCGGTTGGCGCGCGTCACCAGCACCGAGGCCGGCTCGTGGCCGTCCTCGGCCTGGCCGCTGACGAAGCCGATGGGCTTGTGCAGCAGCACCGTGACGCGGCGCGCCTGCTCGGCACGGGCGTGGGGGTCGATCTCGATCCGCGCATCGGCGGCGGCACGCTGGCCCAGCACCGCCAGCCGGCCGTCGACGCGCACCCAGCCGGCGGCGATCCAGTCGTCGGCCTCGCGCCGCGAGGCCAGGCCGCGTTCGGTGATCAGCTGGGCGACGCGTGCGCCTTCGGC
>CAIWPS010000126.1 GCA_903914615.1 uncultured beta proteobacterium
CTCTCCCAAGAAGTTTGCTTCAGCTCTGCAGCCAGCGTCGCGCCCGCTCGAACATCGCCGGTGTCAGCCGGGTGTGCATGTAGGCGTCCGCAGCCATGCGTATCGCCGCGCCCTGGGTCGGGTAGGCCTGGACGACCTGGGCCAACCCCTGCATGCCGATGCCAGCCACCATCGCCAGCGAGATGCTGTTGATCATTTCCCCGGCATGCCGCGCCACGATGGTGGCGCCGAGGATCTTGTCCGTGCCTTCGCGAACATGGATCTTCACGAACCCAAGGTCTTCGCCATCGGCGATGGCGCGGTCCACGTCGTGCATGGGGATCGTGAAGGTCTTGACGGGAATGCGCCGCTGCCTGGCCTCTCTCACGTACGTGCCGACGTGGGCGACCTCGGGGTCGGTGTAGGTGCACCACGGGATCGTCAGCGCGCTCATCCGCTGCCGCCCCAGGAACAAGGCGTTGCGCACGACAATACGCGCCGAGGCCTCGGCTGCGTTCGTGAACCGGTGCGCCAAGCACACGTCACCTGCCGCAAAGATGCGCGGGTTGCTGGTGCGCAGGAAGTCGTCGACATGCACACCCGCATCGGCGTCGTAGGCCACGCCCGCCGCTTCCAGGTTCAGGCCCTGCACGGCCGGCACGCGCCCGATGCCGGTCAGGATCGCTTCGACGCGGGTATTGGAGGTGTTGCCGTCGTTCACCAAGTCGACGACCTTCTGGTCGCCTTCCATCCAGACCTTCGTCGCCAAGCTGTTCAGGTGGATCTCGACCCCGTCGCGGGCCATGGCGTCGGACACCATCTGCGCCGCATCGCGTTCCTCTTGCGGCAGGAACAGTGGTTCGCTGTGCGAGATCAGGGTGCGCGAACCAAAGCGCGCGAAAACCTGCGCCAACTCGCATCCCAAGGGCCCTCCGCCGATCACCAGCAAGCTCTTGGGCAGGACGTCCAGGTCAAACACTGTTTCGTTGGTCAGAAAGCCGGCCTCGGCCAGGCCGGGAATCTCGGGCAGCATCGATCGCGAGCCGGTCGCGATCAGCGCCTTCTTGAACCGGAAGCTCAGCCCATCGACATCTACCGTGTCAGCGCCAGTGAAACGCGCCGTGCCGAAGAAGAGATGGATGCCGGCGCGTGCCAGGTTCATCGCCGAGTCGGTCCGGCTGATGCGGGCCGTGATGCGCCGCATGCGAAGCATCGCCGCCCGAAAGTCGAAACCCACCTCGGCAGGTGGCAGCGCGCCGAAGTTCACGGCGTTGCGCATGTCGGCCAGCAGGCGCGCGGTACGGATCAGGGACTTGGACGGGATGCAGCCGTCGTTCAGGCAGTCGCCACCGATCTGATGTCGCTCGATCAACGCCACATTGGCACCCAAGGCGGCAGCCGCGCGCGCCGCTGCCAGCCCCGCCGGCCCGGCGCCGATCACCAGCAGGTGGTAGATCGGGAGTGGCTTCGGGCTGCGCCAGACCGACGGACCGACGTTGCCCAGGCGCTGGGCGTCTTCGGGGCTGCGCGCGGGAACGGTTGCAGGGATGGCCGCGAAGGCGGAGAGAGGCATGCTGATCCGGCCGAACGGTTGCTACAGCCAACCACCGCTGAAGCCGGCGCGCTTCAAGCCGGCCCGCACGCAGGGAATGCTGCGCGTCAAGCGCCACAGCAGGCCCGAGCGGAAGTTCTCGATCATCAGGACGATCATTCCCTGGTCGAGACCGAATTCGCCTTCGGAAATCCAGCTGCCTTTGGCGCCCGCAACGTCCGTGGCTCCCGCCGTGTCATTGAACCCGCTGGCATGCACCGATCGCCCTTCGCCGCCCGTTGCTCTGTTCCACATCAGGCGCAGCGCTGGCAGCGCAATCTCGGGCGCGAACACCAGCGAGGCCACGACCGAGGAACCGTTGATGGTGCCGTCGTCGGGCCCCCAGGGAACACCACGTGCTGCGTAGCCATAGAAGGTCTGCTGGCGTCCCGCGATCATTCGCGGCTCGACGCTCGGGCCGTCACCCGCCGACAGCCCCCAGCAGTCCTGCCCGTAGCCGGCAAAACCACGCGGGTTGCGGATCGCGTACTGCCTCTGCACCTGCACGGCCCGGCGGCTGTTCTCGAAATAGTCGCAGTGCTTCTCACGCATGAAGCGGTCGCGGATGCCGCGGAAGTCGAGCCAGGCGTGGGAAAACTCGTGCACGAACAGCGGGCCGGCGACCAGGAA
>CAIWPS010000127.1 GCA_903914615.1 uncultured beta proteobacterium
GGAGAGTCCAGGCCGCCAAAGGGCCAGGCCAAGCCGCGGGCTGGCCGCAAGCGCAAGGCACCGGGGGGGCACAAGCGCCCCAATAAGCGGCGCGGGGCGCGCAAGTCGCCTTGGGGCATCACGGCCCCCAGCCGATGGACGGTAAGCGGTCATTTATCCGCGCCCTTGCCGGCGCACACGTGAGCTGAGAGCCTACGTGCCCATGTACTACGTGGGCACGTAACCTCAGTGGAAATCGACGTGGGAGATCTTGCGCAGCGGCTGGTCATCGGCCGCAAGCGCGATGGGCGCGGCATCTACGATCCCAGTGCGAAGCGCGAATTGCTTGAGCTGTGCCAGCGACCTGGGGCCTCGGTGGCCAGGTTGGCCCGGGATTGCGGCCTCAATGCAAATCTCGTGGCTTCATGGTTGCGTGTGGGCTTGCGCCAGCCTGCACCCATCGTGCAGGCCGAGCCGGCGCGCGATTCGACGCCGGCGGCGTTCGTGGCGATGCAGTTGGAAGCGCCGGTGTCGGCCGCACCCCAGGCGGTGAGCCTGCAAGCGCGACTGCCCAACGGCGTCCTGGTCGATCTGCGCTGCGATGACCTCCCGCAGTTGGGCAAACTCATCGAGGCATTGGGGAGGGTGCGGTGTTCCGCCTCGACGAAGCCCTGAAGGTCTACCTGCACCGCGAGCCGATCGACTTCCGGTTGAACATCAACGGCCTGGCGCTGCTCGTGGAAAAGGCGCTGGGCCTGGATCCGTTCGCGCCCTGCGTCTACGTCTTCAGCAACCGCCGGCGCAACCGCGTGAAGATCCTCGGCTGGGAGCGCACCGGCTTCTGGCTGCTGCTCAAACGGCTGGAGCAGGACCGCTTCATCTGGCCGGCGGCTGAGGCCGTGCCGACGTTGACGGTGGAGCAACTGCACTGGCTGCTGGAGGGCATCGACATCGGTGTCGTGCAGCGGCATCCCCAGCGGCTGTACGAGCGCGTAGCCTGAATCGGCACCACTGTATGGGTTGGTTGCGTGCGGTCGGCATTGTTACGGGCTGATGCGACGATCGGGGATACAGAGGCAGACGCGATGAAGAGAATGCGCGCCGATGGTTCGCATGCCCACCCCCGAAGAAATTGCAGCACTGCGCCAGGCGCTGTCCGATGCCATTGCCCGCAGCCAGGAGGCTGCCCGGCGCAACGAAGAGCTCGCCGGCGAGTTGCGGGTGCTGCGCACCGAACGCGACCTGCTCAAGGAGCAGCTCAACCGCTTCAAGCGCCAGCTCTTCGACGCCAAGAGTGAGGTCAGCGCCGCGCAGCAGAAGGACCTGTTCTTCAACGAGGCCGAGATCGAAGGCGCGCAGGCCCAGCCTGCCGCCGCCGAGACCGAGGACGAGAAGATCGAGGTGCCGGCGCACCAGCGCACCAAGCGCGGCCGCAAGCCGCTGGATCCGGCCCTGCCGCGCGACGTCCGTCGCCACGAGCTACCCGAAGACCAGCGCGTGTGCCCGCACGACGGCGCGCGCCTGAGCGAGATCGGCGTGGAGGTCAGCGAGCAGCTCGACATCATCCCGCAGCAGGTGCGCGTGATCCGCCACGAGCGGGTGAAGTACACCTGCCCGTGCTGCGACGGCGGCCTGCGCCTGGCCCCGAAGCCGCCGCAGGTGATCCCCAAGGGGCTGCTCAGCGAGGCGGCGCTGGCCTGGGTGATCACGTCGAAGTACCTGGACGGGCTGCCGCTGTACCGGCAGGCCGCGCTGCTGGGCCGCTTCGGCGGCACGGACATGTCGCGCAACACGCTGGCCGCCGGCGTCGTGCGCGTGGGCCAGGCGACGCAGCCGGTGATCAACTTGATGCGCGACGCGCTGCTGGACTCGTTCATCGTTCACGGCGACGAGACCGAAATCCAGGTGCTCAAGGAGCCGGGCAGGAAGGCCCAGGCCAAGAGCTACATGTGGGTGCAGATGACCCAGACCAGCGGGGATGACAGCACGGGGCCGCCGATCCGGCTGTTCGGATACTCGCCAAGCCGCAGCACGCAGGCGGCCGCGACACTGTACGAGGGCATGCGGCCTGGCGGCGTGCTCATGAGCGATGGCTACGAACCATATGCGGCAATAGCCGAGCGGCACCGACTCGTGCACCTTGGATGCTGGGCGCACTGCAGGAGGTACTTCAACGATGCGTTGCAGGCGCTGCCCAAGGACAAGCGCGGGCCGGAGCAACTGCCGGCGCGCTTCCTCGAACTCATCGGGCGGCTGTACAAGGTCGAGGCCGAGGCCCGGCGCGACAACCTGGATGCCCAGACACTGCAGCAATTGCGCGCGCAGCACAGCAAGCCCGTGCTCGAGCAGATCCAGGCCCTGGCGTTGGAGCACCTGCACGGCGTGCTGCCCGGCAGCCTGCTGGGCAAGGCGTTGCGCTACCTCACCGCGCAGTGGCCCAAGCTGGTTCGCTATGTCGACGACGGCCGCTACCCGATAGACAACAACGCCTGCGAAAACGCGATCCGCCCCTTCGTCGTCGGGCGCCGCAACTGGCTCTTCGCCGATACGGTGGGCGGCGCCAACGCCAGCGCGAACCTGTACTCGCTGCTCCAGACTTGCGTAGCCAACGGCATCGACGGGTACCAGTACCTCAAGGCGCTACTGGTGGAGCTGCCTGAGGCCAAACCCGTCGAGGACTTCGAGGCTCTGCTGCCCTGGAGACTTGGCACGGCCAAAC
>CAIWPS010000128.1 GCA_903914615.1 uncultured beta proteobacterium
ACCTCCTGCGCCAATGCGCCGACCGCGCCGGGGCAGGTCAACGCCAGCGGTTTCGGTAAATGGAACCTGTCGGTGAACTACGCCAATCCATCGGGCTGGCGGACATCCCTGGGCATCTACAATTTGTTCAACACCCACGCGTCCGCGGCTGAGTTCTGGTATGTTGACCGGTTGCAGAGCGAGGTCAACACCTATCCGCAAGGTCGAGCAGACGTTCATGTGCATCCGCTGGAGCCGCTGATGGCGCGATGGACCGTGGCCAAGCAGTTTTGAGTCGTGGTGGTGGTCGCTTCATGCGGCAAGACGGTTGGCGTCGTATGAACCTGCGCGAACCCTGTTGGTAATTTCCAGCACGAATCCGCAGCCAATGCTCGCAGTTGCAGGCAAGTAGCGCGTCATGCACGAGACGCCCAACATTGCATTCGACGGGACGCCTCCCGGAACTGGCGGAGAGAGCGGGATTCGAACCCGCGGGGGGCTGTTAACCCCCACACGCTTTCCAGGCGTGCGACTTAAACCGCTCATCCACCCTTCCAGACCAAGGCGGATTTTAGCCCGGGGCCGCTGGCGCCCACCGGCATGCTGGGCGAAGCGACGCCATCGGCGCCGCTTCGTCAGGCATCCTGGGCCGGCGCGGCCACGGCATGCTTGCGCAGCCAGTCCATCAGCACGTACTCCAGCGCCCGGGCGTGGGTGCTTTCCAGCACCACCGGTGGCGCGCAGCCGGCCTCGTAGGCCTCGCGCCAGCGCAGCGCGCAGACGCACCAGCGGTCGCCCGGCGCCAGGCCGCGAAAGCGCATCTCGGGCCGCGGCGTGATGAGGTCGTTGCCGCGTTCCATCTGGAAGTTCAGGAAGGTCACCGTCATGCGCGCGCAGACGACGTGGCTGCCACGATCCTGGTCGTCGGTGCGGCAGCAGCCGTCGCGGAACCAGCCGGTCAGCGGGTCGAAGGAGCAGGGCACCAGCGGCGTGCCCAGCACGTTCAGTTCGACCCCGCTCATGCCGCCTTGCCGCCCTTCATCAGCGCCATCGCGGTGCCGACGAGGCCGGCCACCTCGGCCATGTTGCCCGGCACGATCATGGTGTTGTTGGTGCGTGCCAGCTGGCTGTAGGCCTCCACGGCCTTCTCGGCCACCTTCAGCTGCACCGCCTGCTCGCCGCCCGGCTGCTGGATGGCGGCGGCGATCTTGCGAATGGCCTCGGCGGTGGCCTCGGCCACCGCGCTGATGGCCGCGGCCTCGCCCTGGGCCTTGTTGATCTCGGCCTGCTTGGCGCCTTCGCTGCGGGCGATGTAGGCCTCGCGCTCGCCGGTGGCGATGTTGATCTGCTCCTGCCGCCGGCCCTCGCTGGCGGCGATGAGGGCGCGCTTCTCGCGTTCGGCGGTGATCTGCGCCTGCATGGCCGTGAGGATGGCGGCGGGCGGCGTCAGGTCCTTGATCTCGTAGCGCAGCACCTTCACGCCCCAGTTCAGCGCCGCCTCGTCCAGCGCGTTGACGACGCCGGCGTTGATGAGGTCGCGTTCCTCGAAGGTCTTGTCCAGCTCCATCTTGCCGACCACGCTGCGCAGCGTGGTCTGCGCCAGTTGCGTGATGGCGATGATGTAGTCGCTGCTGCCGTAGCTGGCGCGCATCGGGTCCGTGACCTGGAAGTACAGGATGCCGTCGACCTGCAGCTGGGTGTTGTCGCGCGTGATGCAGACCTGGCTGGGCACGTCCAGCGGCACTTCCTTCAGCGAATGCTTGTAGGCGACGCGGTCGACGAAGGGGAAGACGAAGCTCAGGCCCGGGGTCAGCGTGCGGTCGTACTTGCCCAGCCGCTCGACCACCCAGGCATGCTGCTGCGGCACGATGGCCAGGCTGCGGACGATGA
>CAIWPS010000129.1 GCA_903914615.1 uncultured beta proteobacterium
CGAGATGGGCATCAGCCCGGGCAACCTGTACTCCCACTACCCGGCCAAGGACGAACTCATCAATGCCCTGTACGACCGCTACGAGCGCGGCCTGGACGAGATCCTGCGCGGTGCCGATGGCGTCGAAAACGTCGAGGACGCCTGGCTCTTCTTCCACCTGCTGTTCGAGCTGATCTGGGCCCACCGCTTCCTCTACCGCGACCTCAACGACCTGCTCAGCAAGAACCGTCGGCTCGAGACCCACTTCCAGTTCGTGCTGAAGAACAAGACACGCGCCATGCACGGCGTGCTTGACGGCCTGTCGCGCTTCGGCGCGATGCGGCTGAGCGCCGCCGAGGCGGCGCCGCTGGCGACCTCGATGGTGGTGGTGGTGACCTACTGGCTGAGCTTCGAGTACGTGCGCGACCCGCGCCGCGCGCTGGAACCCGAAAGCGCCGCCGCCGCGATGGGCCGCGGCGCCTACCACGCGCTGGCCCTGCTGATGCCGCACCTGGACGAAGCCTCGCGCGGCCATCTGCACCAACTCGCGGCGGCCTACGTCGAAGGCTGAACCCGCCTGCTTCGTACCGGTGTTTGCCGCTATGGGCCGCCACCGCGGCACTCTGCACAATCCGGCGACCCCCGCGCAGGCACGAGACCTGCATTCCGAAATCTGACATCAGAAAGGCGCCCATGAAGTTGCACCGCAGAGCCCTGGCCGGTCTGGCCCTCGCCGCCGCCACCCTTCTCGCCGGCACCGCCCAGGCCCAGGGCACCGTGCTGCGCGTCGTGCCGCATTCCAACCTGGCCATCCTGGACCCGATCTGGACCACCGCCTACATGAGCCGCAACCACGGCTACATGATCTACGACACCCTCTTCGGCACCGACGAGAACGCCAAGGTCAAGCCGCAGATGGTCGACACCTGGACCGAGAGCGCCGACCACCGCCTGTGGACCTTCAAGCTGCGCAAGGGCCTGGAGTGGCACGACGGCAAGCCGGTGACGGGCGAGGACGTCATCGCCAGCCTGCAGCGCTGGGGCAAGCGCGACGCCATGGGCCAGGCCCTGTTCACCTTCGTGCAGCGCATGGACTCGCCCACGCCCGACACCTTCCGCATCTTCCTCGGCGAGGCCTGCGGCTTCCTGCTCGAGGCCATCGGCAAGCCCTCGTCCAGCGTGCCTTTCATCATGCCCAAGCGCGTCGCCGAGACCGACGCCTTCAAGCAGATCGAGGACTACACCGGCAGCGGCCCCTACATCTTCAAGAAGGACGAGTTCAAGCCCGGCGACAAGGCGGTGTACCTGAAGAACCCGAGGTACGTGCCGCGCAGCGAGCCGCCCTCGGGCACCACGGGCGGCAAGCGCGTCTATGTCGACCGCGTCGAATGGAACTTGGCGCTGCGCGACGCCCAGGCGCAGGTGAACGCGCTGCAGAAGGGCGAGGTCGACATCATCGAGAACATCGGCTTCGACTTCTACGAGACGCTGAAAGCCGACCCGAACATCCAGCTGCCCAAGTACGCCAACATCGGGCTGCAGTTCATGGCCCGCTTCAACCACCTGCACAAGCCCTTCGACAACGTCAAGGTGCGGCAGGCCGCCATCGCCGCCTTCGCGCAGGAGCCCTTCCTGCGCGCCCAGGTGGGCGTGAAGGAGCTCTACCGCACCTGCTACTCGATGTTCGTCTGCAACACCCCCTACGGCACCACCGCGGGCAGCGACATCCAGGGCAAGAGCAGCATGAAGAAGGCGCAGGAGCTGCTGAAGGCCAGCGGCTACGACGGCACCCCGGTGGTCATCATGAAGCCCACCGACCTGGCGGCGATCCAGAAGCTGCCCGACGTGGCAGCGCAGCTGCTGCGCCAGGCCGGCTTCAAGGTCGACCTGCAGGCCATGGACTGGCAGACCCTGGTCGGCCGCCGCGCCAAGAAGGACGCGCCGGACAAGGGCGGCTGGAACATGTTCATCACCTCGTGGGGCGCCTTCGACGTCTGGAGCCCCATCGGCAACCCGGCCATGGACACGCGCGGCGAGAAGAGCACCTGGTTCGGCTGGGCCAGCGACGAGAAGCTGTCCGACCTGCGCAACCAGTTCATGCGCGCCACCGACGAAGGCGTGAAGAAGAAGCTGGCCGAGCAGATGCACATCCGCGCCTACGAGATCGGCACCCACGCCCCGCTGGGCGAGTACGACGCGCCGATGGCCGCGCGCAAGAACATCACGGGCTTCTTCATCACCAACAACAACATCTACTGGAACCTCAAGAAGAACTGATGCCCTCCCGGCCCGGCACGCCGACCCCCTGATGTTCGCCTTCCTCGCGCGCCGCCTGCTGTCCACGCTGCCGGTGCTGCTCATCGTGGCGGTGCTGGTGTTCGCCATCCTGCGGCTGACCCCGGGCGACCCTGCGGCGGTGCTGGCGGGTGACGCCGCCAGCACCGAGCAGATCGCGCAGATCCGCGCCGACCTGGGCCTGAACCGCTCGATCCCGGTTCAGTTCGCGATCTGGTTCGGCCATGTGCTCACCGGCGACCTGGGCCAGAGCTTCTATTACAAGACCGAGGTCACGACCCTGATCGGCCAGCGCCTGGAACCCACGCTGTCGCTGACGCTGGTCACCATCACCCTGGCGGTGCTGGTGGCGGTGCCGCTGGGCGTGCTGGCGGCCTGGCGCTTCGGCGGCTGGCTGGACAGGGCGCTGATGGGCTTCTCGGTGCTCGGCTTCTCGATCCCCGTCTTCGTGCTGGCCTACCTGCTGATCTGGGGCGTGTCGATCAAGCTCGGCTGGCTGCCGGTGCAGGGCTACAAGCGCCTGTCGGAAGGCGTCGGCCCCTGGCTGCAGCACCTGGCGCTGCCGGCCATCACGCTGTCGGTCATCTACATCGCGCTCATCGCCCGCGTCACCCGGGCCTCGGTGCTGGAGACGCTGGGCGAGGACTACATCCGCACCGCGCGCGCCAAGGGCCTGCCCGAGTCCACGGTGCTGATGCGGCACGCGCTGGCCAATGCGGCCGTGCCCATCGCCACCGTCATCGGCATCGGCATCGCGCTGCTCATCGGCGGTGTCGTCGTCACCGAGTCGGTCTATGCCATCCCGGGCCTGGGCCGGCTGACCGTGGATGCCGTGCTGGCGCGCGACTTCCCGACGATCCAGGGCGTGATCCTGCTGTTCTCGTTCGTCTATGTCGTGATCAACCTGCTCGTGGACCTCAGCTACGTCTTCTTCGACCCCCGCATCCGCTATTGAGATGTCCCAGAGCGAATACGAAGCCCTCTCCGTCGAAGCCGCCTCGGTCGTCGAGCAGCCCAGCGCGTGGGCGCGCGTGCGGCGCAACACCTCGGTGCGCATCGGTGGCGCGGTGCTGCTGCTGCTGGTGGCCGTCGCGCTGCTGGCGCCCTGGCTGGGCACCGTCGACCCCTCGCTCTTCGACCCCGGCAGCCGCGACCTGCTGCCCGGCAAGTACGGCGAGATCACGACGCTGGAAGGCGAGACCCTGCACCACCGCTTCCTGATGGGCAGCGACAGCTACGGCCGCGACATCTACAGCCGCGTCATCTACGGCACCCAGGTCTCGCTCATCGTCGGCCTGTGCACCGCCGTCGTCGCGCTGGCCTTCGGCATCGCTCTCGGCCTGGTGGCCGGCTTCCTGCGCTGGCTGGACGGCCCGCTGATGCGCACGATGGACGGCGTCATGGCCATCCCCGCCATCCTCATCGCCATCGCGCTGGTGGCGATGTGGAAGGGCAGCCTGCCCACGGTGGTCGTGGCCATCGCCATTCCCGAGATCCCGCGCGTCACCAGGCTCGTGCGGTCGCTGGTGCTGACGATCCGCGAAGAACCCTATGTCGAAGCGGCGATCTCGCTGGGCACGCCGACCTGGCTGATCATGGTCCGCCACATCCTGCCCAACTGCATCGCGCCGCTGGTCGTGCAGGGCACCTTCATCTGCGCCTCGGGCATCCTCACCGAGGCCATCCTCAGCTTCCTCGGCGTGGGCCTGCCGCCCGACATCCCCACCTGGGGCAACGTGATGGCCGAAGGCCGCGCCCAGTTCAACGAGTACCCGCACAACATCTTCTTCCCCGGTATCTTCTTGGCGGTGACGGTGCTGGCGGTGAACATCCTGGGCGACGGGCTGCGCGACACGCTGGACCCGAAGATGGCGAAACGGGCATGACGCGCGCCGCGCCGGGCCGCCCCAAGCAAGCGCACGCCCCCTCGCGGGGCCGGCTGCGGTACTCCGCAGACTTGGGGGTCGAATGACCGTACCGATCCTGGAGGTCCGCAACCTCACCATCGCCCTGCCCTCCGGCGGCGACCGCGGCACCGCCGTGCGCGACGTCAGCTTCAGCGTCGGTCGCGGCGAGATCGTCTGCCTGGTCGGCGAATCGGGATCGGGCAAGTCGGTCATCGCGCAGGGCGTGATGGGGCTGCTGCCCAAGTCGCTGCCGGTGCGCTCGGGCCAGATCCTGCTGCAGGGCGAGGACGTCACCCACGCCCCGCTGTCGCGCCTGCGCGAGCTGCGGGCGACGACGATGTCGATGATCTTCCAGGAGCCGATGACGGCGCTGAACCCGGTGATGACCTGCGGCGACCAGATCGACGAGGTGCTGCGGCAGCACACGAAGCTGTCGGCGTCTGAACGCGCCGCCAAGGTGCTGGCCATCGTGCGCGAGGTGCTGCTGCCGGACCCCGAGCGCATGGTGGCGAGCTACCCGCACCAGCTGTCGGGCGGGCAGCGCCAGCGCATCATGATCGCGATGGCGCTGGTGCTGGACCCGGTGCTGCTGATCGCCGACGAGCCGACCACGGCGCTGGACGTGACGACGCAGGCGCAGATCCTGAAGCTGGTCCTGGACCTGCAGCGCCGCCACGGCGCCGGCGTGCTCTTCATCACCCACGACTTCGGCGTCGTCGCCGAGGTGGCGCAGCGCGTGGCCGTGCTGCGGCTGGGCGACCTGGTAGAGATCGGCGAGCGCGACGCCGTGCTGCAGCGCCCGCAGCACGAGTACACGCGCATGCTCATCCGCGCCGTGCCCACCCTGCACCTGCAGGAGCGACCGGTCGACGCGGAAGCGCCGGTGGTGCTGCAGGTGCGCGGCCTGCAAAAGACCTACGACGACCGCAGCTGGTTCGGCAAGCACCGGCAAGTTCACGCCGCGCAGGACGTGAGCCTGGAGATCCGCCGCGGCCAGACGCTGGGCATCGTCGGCGAATCGGGCTCGGGCAAGAGCACGGTGGCGCGCTGCATCGTGCGCCTCGTCGACCCCAGCGGCGGCAGCGTCCTGCTCGGCGGCGAGGGCGGCGAGGACATCGCCGCGATGGGCGCGGCGGCGCTGCGGCCGCTGAGGAAGCGCGTGCAGATCGTCTTCCAGGACCCCTACCGTTCGCTCAACCCGCGGCGCACGGTGGCGCAGGCGCTGGTCGAAGGGCCGGTGAACTACGGCCTGTCGCAGGCCTCGGCGCTGCAGCGCGCGCGCGACCTGCTGGCGCTGGTGCGGCTGGACACCAGCGCGCTGGACCGCTTTCCGCACCAGTTCAGCGGCGGCCAGCGTCAGCGCATCTGCATCGCCCGTGCGCTGATGATGGAACCCGAACTGCTGGTGGCCGACGAGGCGGTGTCGGCGCTGGACGTGTCGGTGCAGGCCCAGGTGCTGCAGCTCTTTGCCGACATCCGCAGCCGCCTGAACCTGGCCATGCTCTTCATCACCCACGACCTGCGCGTCGCCAGCCAGGTCTGCGACCAGCTGGCGGTGATGTCCAAGGGCCGCGTGGTGGAGATCGGGCCG
>CAIWPS010000130.1 GCA_903914615.1 uncultured beta proteobacterium
CTATATCTACGAACCCAAGCCGCACGCCTTGCGCCTGATCGTGGCCAGCGACGTGCGGCGGGTGACGGGCAACCAGGACTTCGTCGACACCGCGCCACTGGATCTGGTCTTCGTGGCCGACCATGCGCGCATGAAACTCGTCCCGGCGGCCCAGCGTGAGGCCTATGCCCACGCTACAGCCGGTGCGATGGCGCAGAACGTGTACCTGTACTGCGCTTCGGAGGGCTTGGCGGCGGTGATCCGCGCCTGGTTCGACCGCGACGCTTTGGCGCGTGCCATGGGGCTGCAGTCCGATCATCAATTGCTGCTCTCGCAGACGGTGGGCACGATGAAGCCAGCGCAGGCCGGTTGAGTCGGCCGCCCGTCTGGAGCGCGAGCGTGTGGCCGCGCACAGACCACGCGTTTCTGCGAGAACAGGCTGGGGACTGCTGAATCAACCTGTTCTGATCATGATCCAAGACCTGCTCTTCTCCCGGCCCAGTCGCGGTGCTTGCACCGTCACCCTGGTTCTCGCCGCCGCGCTCAGCCCGATCTTTGCTGAAGCAGCAAGCGCTCCGGCGCCAGCCGGCAGCCCAGAGGCAACCTATCAAATCGAACGGGCAGACTGCCTGGCTGGTCGCACGCAACAGGGCCAGAAGACCTGCCTGTATGAGGCCGCCTCGGCGCGCGACGCGGCGCGCAATGGCCTGCTCACCACAGCGACGCCGCAGCTTCTACACGACAACCTGCAGCAGCGCTGCCTGGTACAGCCCGAAGGCCCCGAACGTGTTGCCTGCGACCGCATGGCACAGGGTGAAGGCACGGTGACAGGCAGTGTAGCTGCAGGCGGTGAACTGCGCGAACTGACGACCGTGGTGTCGCCTCAGAACAAGCCCAGGCGCGCCAAGCCCGTCGAGCGCGCGGCCTCTTCCGTCCAGTGACCAGCTGCATGCATGCGGAATGAAGGGCGAGAGCTGCATTCCGTCAGCAAGGCCAGCCCACCGACGTTCGATTTCGCGCCATGAACATGCGGCTACGAAGTGGACGCGGGTTGCATTCGCCTGGACGGCATCGACATCCGTACCTTGACTCGGGAGGTCTTGCGCAGCCACTTCGGCGTCGTGCCGCAGGAGACCTGGCTGTTCGCGGGCAGCATCCACGACAACATTGCGTACGGTCGCTCGGGCTTGACGCTAGCCGCCGCTACCGAAGTGCTGGCGGCAGCGACCGCCTGCCATGTAGACGAATTCGTGCGCGCGCTGCCCAGCGGCTACGGCACCCTGGTCGACGAGAACGGCGGCGGGCTGAGTGCGGGCCAGCAGCAATTGCTGACGATCGCGCGTGCCTTCATCGCCCAGCCGGTGGTGCTGTTCCTGGACGAGGCGACGAGTTCGGTCGACACCCGCACCGAGCGCCTCGTTCAACAGGCCTTTGTGCAGCTGCGCGCGGGACGTACCAGCTTTGTCATCGCCCACAGGCTGTCGACGATCCAGGGTGCCGATGTCATTGCCTACATGGAGGCCGGCAACGTGGTGGAGCAGGGCAGCCACGCAGCGCTGATCGCGGCCAAGGGGCGCACTGGGCGCTCTGCGGGTCGCAGTGTTCGAACGAACCGATTTGCATAGGAGAACCTCGATGTCGCCCAAGACGACGACGCGTGGCCATGCGTTGCCCCGACGGGGGCGATTCGCCAAGGCCCTGGGCCGCCACGCAGAGCACCACCACAGCGACCGCATCGGCTGGCTGCGCGCTGCGGTGCTCGGCGCCAACGACGGCATCGTGTCGACCGCCAGCCTGGTGCTGGGCGTGGCTGCGGCCGGCGCCGAGCACCGCACGATCCTGCTGACC
>CAIWPS010000131.1 GCA_903914615.1 uncultured beta proteobacterium
AGCAGCACGGGCGAAGGCGTGAGGTCGTACTTCAGGTTGCCCATCACGCTCACGTCGCTCGCAGCCATCGCGCGCAGCCGCTGCGCGTCGGCCTCGGTCTGCGCCAGGACGCGCGTGAAGGCAGCCAGCGCCGGCGCCATCAGCGCCCGCAGCCGCTGGCCCTTGGCCAGGCTGCGTGCCGACAGGCGCGCGTTGGCCAGCACCATCGGCAGGCCGGTGGCCTTCGCGGCGTGCAGCAGGTTGGGCCAGACCTCGGTTTCCAGGATCACGCCTGCCGCCGGTCGTTGCCGCCGCAGGAAGCGCCGCACCGCGCCCGGTGTGTCCAGCGGCAGCCAGGCCTGCGCGTCGCCAGGCCGCAGCAGCGCGCGGCCGGCTTCGCGGCCGGTGGCGGTGCCGTGCGTGAGCAGCAGCGGCAGGCCCGGCCGCTGCGTGCGCAGGGCTTCGATGAGTGCCGCGGCGGCGCGCGTCTCGCCCAGCGACACCGCATGCACCCACAGTCGGCCGGGCACGGCCGCAGCGGGGCCTGCACCCAGACGCTCGTCCCAATGCTGGCGGTACACCGGCTCGCGCGCGCCGCGTCTGAAGTAGCGGGCGAAGACCAGCGGCAGCGCCAGGCGCAGCGCCAGCGAGTAGGCCGCGCGCGCCAGGGTGGCGCTCATTCAGCGGCGGTTCAGTGGGCCGCCGCCGCCACCTGCGCGTCGGGCTTCACGTCGCGCAGCGCCGCCATCATCGCCGCTTCGATGCGGTGCAGCGCCTCGGGCGTGTGGCCCTCGAAGCGCAGCACCAGCACCGGCGTCGTGTTGCTGGCGCGGACGAGGCCGAAGCCGTCGGCGAAGTCGACACGCAGGCCGTCGATGGTGCCCACCGTGCCGCCCTCGAAGGTCAGCCGGCCGTCGGCGGCGCGCGCCAGCAGTTCGGCCACCACGGCGTGGTGTTCGCCCTCGGCGCAGGGCACGTTCAGTTCCGGCGTGTTGAAGCTGGTGGGCAGCGCGTCCAGTTCGGCGCTGGGGTTCTTGCTGCGCGACAGGATCTCCAGCAGACGCGCCGCGGTGTACATCGCGTCGTCGAAGCCGTACCAGCGTTCGCCGAAGAAGAGGTGGCCGCTCATCTCGCCGGCGAAGGGCGCGCCGAGCTCCTTCAGCTTGGCCTTGATCAGCGAATGCCCGGTCTTCCACATCAGCGGCTTGCCGCCGGCCTTGCGGATGGCCACCGGCAGGCGCTGGCTGCACTTGACGTCGAAGATGATGGTCGCGCCCTTGTGCCGCTTCAGGATGTCGCGTGCGAAGAACATGATCTGGCGGTCGGGGTAGATGATATTGCCGCCCTTCGTCACCACGCCCAGGCGGTCGCCGTCGCCGTCGAAGGCCAGGCCCAGTTCGGCACCGGTGGCGTGCACGACCTTGATGAGGTCGGCCAGGTTCTCGGGCTTGCTGGGGTCGGGGTGGTGGTTGGGGAAGTCGCCGTCGACCTGGCTGTACAGGTCGATGACCTCGCAGCCCAGGGCGCGCAGGATGCCCGGCGCGGTGGCGCCGGGGATGCCGTTGCCTGAATCGACGACGATCTTCATCGGCCTGGCCAGCTTGCAGTCGCTGGTGATGCGGCGCGCGTACTCGGCCTGGATGTCCAGCTTCGCGCTGCGGCCGCGCTTCGTGGTGTAGGTCTCGGTCTCGATGCGCGTGCGCAGCTTCTGGATGTCGGCGCCGTAGATCGCACGGCCGCTCATCACCATCTTGAAGCCGTTGTAGTCCTTGGGGTTGTGGCTGCCGGTGACCTGGATGCCGCTGCTGCAGCCGAACTTGCCGCGGGTGGCGGCCACGTAGTACAGCATCGGCGTGGTGACGGCGCCGATGTCGACCACGTCCAGCCCCGTGCTCTTCAGGCCGCGGATCAGCGCCGCCGCCAGCTTCGGCCCCGACAGGCGCCCGTCGCGGCCCACCGCCACCGCCTTCTCGCCCGCCGCCACGGCCTCGCTGCCGAAGGCGCGGCCCAGGTGCTCGGCGAAGGCCTCGTCGATGGTCTTGCCGACGACGCCGCGAATGTCGTAGGCCTTGAAGATGGTCGGGTCGATGTGCATGGAAGCGCCGCTGTGGGAGGTTGCGCGCGATTGTAGGCAGGGGCCCCGCAGCGGCCTTCGGGCACGGCGGCTGTCGATTCGGCGGCTGCGCTGGCCGTTCGTCGCGGCACGACGCTGCAGCCCGGTCGCACCCGCCTAGACTGCCCGGCCATGAACACCCGCACCGCCCTGCCCTTTTCCCAGGCCTGGAAGAGCACCTTCTCGTTCGTCGACATCGGCCGCGTGCCCGAATGGCAGCGGCTGCTGGTGACGCTGCTGTTCA
>CAIWPS010000132.1 GCA_903914615.1 uncultured beta proteobacterium
CGCTGCGGGTCGTGCAGCCAGGGGTCGAAGCTCTTGGGCATGAACTCGGGGCAGCGCTGCAGCACGCGCACGAACGAGAAGCCGCGGTGCCGGTGGGCGGCGCGCAGGATGTCGTACAGCACCTCGGGTATCCAGTCCACGGCCTGGGCCACGAAGGAGGCGCCTTGCACGCCCAGCGACACCGTCAGCGGGTTCATCGGCTCGAGCATCGCGCCGTAGGGCGTGGTGTTGCTCTTCAGGCCGCGCGGCGAGGTCGGCGAGGCCTGCTTCTTCGTCAGGCCGTAGACATGGTTGTCGTGCAGCACGACGGTGATGTTCATGTTGTAGCGCAGGGCATGGATCCAGTGCCCGGCGCCGATGCTGCAGCAGTCGCCGTCGCCGGTGCTGACGAAGACATGCAGGTCGGGCCGCGCCATCTTGATGCCCTCGGCCACCGGGAAGGCGCGGCCGTGCAGGCTGTGGAATCCATAGGTCTTCATGTAGTGCGGCAGCCGGCTGCTGCAGCCGATGCCGGAGACGAAGACGGTCTGCTCCGGCGCCAGGTTCTCTTCGCTGCACAGACGCTGCATCGCGGCCAGGATGGCGTTGTCGCCGCAGCCGTTGCACCAGCGCGGCACGCCGCCCTGGTAGTCCTCCAGCGCGTGGTGCTCCTCGTGGAGCTTGATCACGCAGGGAATGAGGGAATTGCTCATGACTGGCCACCCTTCTTCTTCAAGGCTGTGCGGACGACGTTGCAGATGTCGCCGGGCTTGATCGGCTGGCCGCGGGCCTCGCTCCAGCAGTCGATGTCGACGAGGAAACGCGATCGCAGCATCATCGCCAGCGCCGAATAGCGCCGGTTGTCCTCGTCGATCAGCTCGTCCTCGATCTTGTCGGACCAGTTGCCCTCGATCGTCATCACGTGGCGGAAGCGGGCCAGGATCTCGCGGATGCCCGAGGGCATGGGCTGGATGAAGCGCAGGTGCATCGAGGACACCGCCAGGCCTTCGCCGCGCAGCCGCGTCACCGCCTCCTCGATCGCGCCCATCGTGCTGCCCCAGCCGACGAGCAGCATGTCGCCATCGTTGCCGCCAAAGACGGTGGGCGGCTTGAGCGTCTTCTGCAGCGCCGCCATCTTCAGGCTGCGCGCGCGCAGCCCTTCCTCGTTGATGGCGGGGTCGTAGGCGACCTTGCTGGCGCGGTCGTGGGCCAGCCCGGTGAGGGTGTGCATGCCGCCCGGCCGGCCGGGCTGGAAGCGCCGCGACAGCCCCGTCACCGGGTCCCAGTCGTAGGGCTTCGCGCCTGCCGGCACCGGCGTCTGGTCGACCGGCGGCGCCAGCCAGGCGGCGTCGAATTCCGGCCGCGGGAAAGGCTGCTGCGCCGTCGACAGGCTGGCGTCGGAGAGCACCACCACCACCATGCCGAAGGTCTCGGCGATCTTGCGCGCGGTGATGACCGAGTAGAAGCAGTCCTCGATGCTGCAAGGCGCCAGCACGACCTTGGGCGCGTCGCCATGGCTGCCGAACACGGCCGCGGGCAAGTCGCCCTGCTCGACCTTGGTCGGCTGGCCGGTGCTGGGCCCACCGCGCTGCACGTTGACGACGACGAGCGGGATTTCGGCCATCACCGCCAGCCCCAGCACCTCCTGCTTGAGCGAGTAGCCGGGCCCCGAGGTGATGGTGACGGCGCAGCGGCCGGCGTAGCTGGCGCCGACGGCGAAGGCGCAGGCGGCGATCTCGTCCTCGGCCTGGTGGACGAGGCCGCCGACCTTCTCGAACACCTCGCTGAGGTAGTGCGAGGCCGAGGTCGCCGGCGTGATCGGGTACATCGCGCAGATGTCCATGCCCGAGGCGATGACGCCCAGCGCGATGGCAGTGTTGCCGTTGACGACGATCTGCGGCACCTTGGACTTGACCGCCGGGATGCGGAACTTGAAGTCCAGGTTCGCCTCGCCCCAGGCCGCGCCGGCTTCGTAGAGGGCGATGTTGCTCTGGATGACCTTCTGGTCCTTCTTGCCGAAGATGCGCCCGATCTGCTCGCGCGCCAGCTGCGGGTCCAGGCCGTAGAGGTTGCACAGCAGCCCGAGCACGAACATGTTCTTGCCCTTGCGCGGGTCGGCCACCAGTTCCTTGCAGCGTTCCTCCAGCGGTGCCTCGATGACGCGGTAGCCGTCCTGGCGCAGCGCGGCCAGGGTCTTGCGGTAGGACGCGACGACGCCGGCGTCGCGGTGCTGCCCCCACATGCTTTCGAGCACGATGGTGGCCCCCGCCTTGAGCTCGCCGGCCTGGACGCGGCCGATCAGCACCTGCTCGTTGAAGGCGACGACGAGGTCGGTCTGGTCGCCGCCGTTGCTCACGCGCGCGGAGCCGAGCCGGATGCGTATGCCGCTGGCGCCGGCGACGCTGCGCGCCGGCGGCTGGATCTCGGCCGGGATGATCTCGGTCGTCCAGATGCCGTTGCCCATGCGGGCGGCGATGGCGGCCAGCGACTGGCCGCAGCGCTGCGCGCCTTCGCCCGAGTCGCTGATGACTTCGACGATGTGCTCGGCCAGCGGCTTGGCGGTGCGGACGGCGCTGCGTTCGGGGGCGAGGGTGGCGGTCATCGGGGTTCCTCAGGCGAGGTGGACGCGGGCAAAGCCGCGCTCGGCGCGGGCGATGCCGAAGGGGCGCTCGGCGGCCGCGGGGTCGCTGCCGGGGTCGGCGTAGACGCGGTCGGTGTCGCGCAGGCCCAGGTAGGCCTTCATGGCCTGCGCGGCGCGCCGGCCCGCGCCCATGGCCTTGATCACGGTGGCGGCGCCGGTGACGATGTCGCCGCCGGCATAGACGCCGACGATCGAGGTGGCGCCGGATTCATCGGTGGCGATGTAGCCGCGGCGGTCCAGCTTCAGTCCCGAGGTCTGGCCGATAATGGGGTTGGCGTTGGTGCCGATGGCGAACACCACCATGTCGGCTTCGATCTCGAATTCGCTGTCGGGCACGGCGATCGGGCGGCGCCGGCCCGATGCGTCGGGCTCGCCGAGTTCCATGCGTTCGCAGCGCATCGCCCGCACGTTGTTGTCGGCGTCGCCGGACAGCGCCAGCGGGCTCGTCAGCCAGTGGAACTCGACGCCTTCCTGCTGCGCATGGTGGATCTCCTCGGCGCGTGCCGGCGCCTCGGCCGCGGTGCGGCGGTAGATGCACCACACCTTGTCGGCACCCAGGCGCAGCGAGACGCGCAGCGCGTCCATCGCGGTGTTGCCGGCGCCGATCACGGCCACGCGCCGGCCCGGCTGCAAGGGCGTGTCGTAGGCCGGGAAGTCGCGCGCCCGCATCAGGTTGCAGCGCGTCAGCAGCTCGTTGGCCGAGAGCACGCCGCCCAGCGATTCGCCGGGGATGCCCATGAAGCTGGGGTAGCCCGCGCCGGTGCCGACGAAGACGGCGTCGTAGCCCATCGTGGTCAGCATCTGCTCGAGCGTGAACAGGCGGCCGACCAGGGTGTTGCATTCGAAGCGGATGCCGAGCTGGCGCAGCTTGCCGATCTCGACGTCGACGACGCTGTTCGGCAGCCTGAAGTCGGGGATGCCGTACTTGAGCACGCCGCCCGGTTCGTGGAAGGCCTCGTAGACCGTCACCGCGCAGCCGGCCTTGGCCATGTCGGCGGCGCAGGCCATGCCGGCGGGGCCGGAGCCGACCACGGCCACCTTGTGGCGCTGCGCTTCGATGTAGGGCACGTTGGCCCAGCCCTCGGCGATGGCCATGTCGCCGACGTAGCGCTCCAGCCGGCCGATGGCCACCGGCTCGAGCGTCTCGCCCACCGTGCACACGCCCTCGCACTGGCTCTCCTGCGGGCAGACGCGGCCGCAGACGCTGGGCAGCAGGTTGGTGTCGGTGATGACGTCGTAGGCGCCGTGGAAGTTCTTCGCCGCCACCTTGCGGATGAAGCCCGGGATGTCGATGCCGACTGGGCAGCCGCGCACGCAGGGCTGGTCGGCGCAGTCCAGGCAACGCTCGGCTTCCACCAGCGCGTCCTCGAGCCGGTAGCCGCAGGCCACTTCCTCGAAGTTCTTCACCCGTTCGGCGGGTGCCTGCTCGGGCATCGGCGTGCGTGCCTGCGGGATGGTGCGGATGGTCTTCTTCTTGGCCATGGCGCGTTCCCCTTCAGTGGCCGGCGCCGCCGCGCAGGCGGCAGCTGTCCTGCCAGGCCTGCAGCGCGGCCTGCTCGGTCGGGCGGTAGCGCTTCAGGCGCGCCATGAGGTCGTCGAAGTCGACCTGGTGGCCGTCGAAGTCGGGCCCGTCGACGCAGGCGAACTTGATCGACTCGCCGATCTTCACGCGGCAGCCGCCGCACATGCCGGTGCCGTCGACCATCACCGGGTTCAGGCTCACCATGGTCCTGATGCCATGCGGCCGCGTCGCCTCGGCGCAGCCCTTCATCATCACCGGCGGGCCGATGGCGACGACCTCTTCGATGTCGGCATGGGCGGCGACGGCTTGCCGGATGCCTTCGGTGACCAGGCCGTGGAGCCCGGCCGAGCCGTCGTCGGTGCAGACGATGAGCTCGTCGCAGCAGGCGCGGAACTTGTCCTCCCAGAACATCAGCGCCTTGTTGCGAAAGCCCAGCACGCCGATGACGTAGGCGCCGCTGTCCTTGTAGGCCCGCGCCTGCGGGTAGACCGGCGCCACGCCCAGGCCGCCGCCGACGCAGACGACCTTGCGCGCGGTGCCGATGTGGCTGGGGATGCCCATGGGCCCGACGAGCGCGTGCAGGCTCGTGCCGACGCGGCAGTTCTGCTGCATCTCGCGCGTCGTCTTGCCGACGGCCTGGATGACGAGGGTGATGGTGCCGCGTTCGCGGTCGAAGTCGGCCAGGGTCAGCGGGATGCGCTCGCCGTGCTCGTGCTCCATCACGATCACGAACTGGCCCGGGCGCGCCGCCGCGGCCAGCTGCGGGTGGCGCACCTCCAGCAGGTAGGTGACCTTGGAAAAGTCACTGCGCGCGACGATCTCGAACTCGGACATGGCAACCCCCGGCGATGGCGGTGCTTCGCGATCGTGGCCGCTCGTGGCTGGCGCGGGTGGTCACATCCGGGCTGAAGGCCGCTCGATGCTTGACGCACGCAGACTAGCGGCGCGCCCGCAGGACTTCTTGCGCTGCATCAAGCACCGCTCTCGGTGCCGCGATTCAGGGCGCAGGCGGCGGGATCGCGCCCTTGCGTTCGACGATGAGCCGGTATTGCCCGGGTTCGCGGTGGCGCGCGAAGTTGAAGGTCGTGTTCTTGTACGAGGCCGTGAGGTCGAGGTCGCAGCGCGCCAGCGCCAGCTCGTCGCCGGTGGTGGTGCAGGCGCCGACGATCTCGCCCGAGGGCGCGACGATGATCGAGTTGCCGATCTGCTCGACGCCCTCCTCGAGCCCGGCCTTGGCCACGCCCACGACCCAGCTGCCGTTCTGGTAGGCCCCGGCCTGCATCACGAGCTGGTTGTGGAAGTGCGACAGCGCGTCGTGCTCGGGCGCCGGCGGGTTGTGCACCGGCGTGTTGTAGCCGATGAGGATCATCTCCACGCCCTGCAGCCCGAGCACGCGGTAGGTCTCGCTCCAGCGCCTGTCGTTGCAGATGGCCATGCCGAAGATGCCCGCCTTGCCGGGGCCGAGGTCGGCGCGGAAGGCCGGGAAGCCGAGGTTGCCGACCTCGAAATAGCGCTTCTCCAGGTGCTGGAAGGGCCGCCACGGTTCGTGCTCGGCGTGGCCCGGCAGGTGGATCTTGCGGTAGCGGCCGACGATGCGGCCGCCCTTGTCGACGGTGATTGAAGTGTTGAAGTGGCGTTGCCGGCCGTCGTCGTCGACCACGAGTTCGGCATAGCCGAGGCAGAAGGCGATGCCCAGCTGGCGCGCGGCGTCGAACAGGGCCTGGGTCTGCGGGCCCGGCATCGCGGTCTCGAAATAGCGGTCGATCTCGGCCTGCGAATCGATGTACCAGCGCGGGAAGAAGGTCGTCAGCGCCAGCTCGGGGAAGACGACGAGGTCGCAGCCGCCGGCATGCGCCTGGTGCAGCAGCGCGACCATGCGTTCGACGACCTCGCCGCGCGTGTCGTCGCGGGCGATGGGGCCCAGCTGGGCGGCGCCCACGGTGATGATGCGGCTCATGGCGGGCCTCCTTGCATGGGCGGTTCAGCTCGCGAGTTCGAGCAGGGTGTGCAGCAGCACGTTGGCGCCGGCGGCCAGGTCCCCGGGGGCCGTGTATTCGGCCGGGTTGTGGCTGATGCCGCGCACCGAAGGCACGAAGATCATCGCCGCCGGGGCCATGCGTGCCAGCATCTGCGCGTCGTGGCCGGCGCCCGACGTCATGGGCCGCTGGCTGTAGCCCAGGCGAGCGGCCTGGCGCGCTATGAGGTCGGCGATGCCGGCGTCGAAGCGCACCGGCTCGAAGCGCGCCAGCCGGCGCGCCGTGATGCGCACGCCCTCGGACGCGGCCAGCGCGGCGGCGTGCGCGGCCAGGCGCTGTTCGGCCTGGCACAGCAGGGCCTCGTCGGTGTTGCGCAGGTCGACCGTCAGCCGTGCACGCGCGGCGATGACGTTGATGAGGTTGGGGTGCAGGTCGATGGCGCCCACCGTGGCCACCTGGCTGCCGCCCATCTCGGCGGCGAGCGCGCGCAGGAAGCAGGCCAGTTCGGCGGCACAGAAGCCGGCGTCGTGGCGCAGCCGCATCGGCGTCGTGCCGGCGTGGTTGGGCTGGCCTTCGATCGTCAGTTCCTGCCACGAGATGCCCTGCAGGTCGCGTACGGCGCCGATGGTGATGCCCTCGGCGTCGAGCACCGGCCCCTGCTCGACGTGCAACTCGACGTAGGCATGCGGGCGCACCAACGGCAGCGGCGCGTTGCCGAGGTAGCCGATGCGCTGCAGTTCGTCGCCCAGCCGTGCGCCGTCGATGGCGCGCGTGTCGTGGGCTGCGGCCAGCGCCAGGCCGCCCGCGTAGACCAGCGAGCCCAGCATGTCGGGCTGGAAGCGCGCGCCTTCCTCGTTCGTGAAGGCCGCGACGACGAGCGGGCGCCGGGTCTTCAGCCCGGCCCGGTTCAGCGCCTGCACGACCGCCAGGCCCGACAGCACGCCGTAGTTGCCGTCGTAGAGGCCGCCGGTGGCGACGGTGTCGATGTGCGAGCCCGTCATCACCGGCGCCGTGTCTTCGGTGCCGGCGCGGTAGCCGAAGAGGTTGCCGACCGGGTCGACCTGCACCTGCAGGCCCGACTCGCCCATCCAGCGCCGCACGAGGTCGCGCCCCGCGCGGTCGGCATCGGTCAGCGCCAGGCGGCAGCAACCGCCATCGCCAGTGGCGCCAATGCGGCCCAGTTCGGTCAGCCGCGCCAGCAGGGCGTCGGCGTCTATGCGCAGGTCTTGCGTCGTCATCGGGTCCCGTTCCTGCGGCGCCGCAGCGCCAGTCAGGGGCACCGGCTGCTAGAGTGCGGCCATGCAGCGCGGGACCCCGGCCCTCCACTTGGTTCAAGGGCCCCCGGCATGAGCGAACTGGCGCCCTACCCCTTCGCCATGCTTGCCCAGCGCATGCTGCGCGAGCTTGATGCACAGCAAGCGATATTCGATCTGCCGGCGCGCAAGTTCGTGCGCGGCAGCCCGCGCCACGATCTTTCGGCGCGCTTGCACGGCCACCGCGTCGGCACGCCCTTCGGCCCCGCCGCCGGGCCGCACACGCAGCTGGCGCAGAACATCGTGCTGTGCTGGCTCGTCGGCGGCCGGGTCATCGAGCTCAAGACGGTGCAGGTCAGGGACCGCCTGAAGATCCCGCGCCCCTGCATTGACGTGCAGGGCGTGGGCTACAACGTCGAGTGGTCGCAGGAGCTGACGCTGGCGCAGTCGCTGGAGGAGTACGTCAAGGCCGCGATGCTGATCCGCATCCTGCAGGCCAGCGGCAAGGTCGAGATGGCGCCCGGCATGGGCGAGACGGTGTTCGACATGAGCGTCGGCTACGACCTCGCCGGCATCCGCAGCGAGCCCGTCGCCGCCTTCCTGCGCGGCATGGCCGATGCCGGCGCCATCGTCGAGCGGCTGCGGCGCCAGCTGCCGGCCGAACTGGGGCCGCTGCGCGACCTCGACTTCGCCACGCGCATCTCCGACACGCTGACGCTGAGCACCTTCCACGGCTGCCCGCCGCAGGAGATCGAGGCCATGGCAGCGCACCTGATGCAGGCGCATGGCCTGAACTGCGTCGTCAAGCTCAACCCGACCCTGCTCGGCGCCACCCGGCTGCGCCGCCTGCTGCACGAGGAACTCGGCTACGCCGAACTGCACGTGCCCGATTCGGCCTTCGAGGCCGATGCGCGCTGGGACCAGGCCGCCGCCTTTCTGGCGCGCCTGGAGGCGCGCGCGCGCGACCTCGGCGTCGGGCTGGGGGTCAAGTTCTCGAACACGCTCATTGTCGAGAACCACCGCCGCGTCTTCGCGCCCGGCGAACGGGTGATGTACCTCTCGGGGCCGCCCTTGCACGTGCTGGCGATGCATCTGGTGCGGCAGCTGCGCGAGCAGTTCGGCCAGCGTTTTCCGGTCTCTTTCTCGGCCGGCATCGATCGCGCCAATTTCGCCGACGCGGTGGCCCTCGGGCTGGTGCCGGTCACCGTCTGCACCGACCTGCTCAAGGTCGGCGGCTACGGCCGGGGCGCGGGCTATTTCGACGAGCTCGTGCAGCGCATGGACGCCGTCGGCGCGACCACGCTGGACGAATTCATCGTCCGCGCCCACGGCACCGACGGGCCACAGGACGTCGGCGCCGCCGCGCTGCGCAACACCACGATCTACGTCGACGGTCTGGGTCGTGCCGGCAGCCGCTACGCCGCCGTGCACCAGCGCGAGCAGCCGTTCAAGATCGGGCGCCAGCTGCAGCTGTTCGATTGCATGGCCTGCGACAAGTGCATTCCGGTGTGCCCGAACGATGCAAATTTCGCCTTCGCGATGCCTTCATCACCTCGCCTGCCGCTGACCGAAGCGCACCAGATCGCGAACTTCGCCGATGCCTGCAACGACTGCGGCAACTGCGACGCCCTCTGTCCCGAGGACGGCGGTCCCTTCCGCATGAAGCCGCGGCTCTTCGTCGACCGCGGGCGCTGGCTCGCCGACGCGCCGCGCGATGCCATCCTGGTCGAGGCCGACGCGATCAGCGGCCGCTTCGACGGCGACGTGGTGCGGGTCGGGGCCTGGACGGTGCTCGGCGACGACGCGCGCAAGCACATGCTGTGCAGCCTTCACGCGGCGCTGTGCGCGCCCGGGGTCGTCAACCCGGTCAGCGTGTTCCTGGGCGCGCGCTCGGCAAGCTAGCGCTGCACCCCGGTCCAGAGCAGGCCGACGCGCGCGCCCTTCGCGATCACGCCCTGGCGCTGCAGCTGCAGCAGGCCCGCCAGCCCCGCCGTGCCGGTGTGGCTGGGCTCGCCGCCCGTGGTCGCGCGCGCCAGCGCGTTGGCCTGCCGCAGCGTGGCCTCGTCGACGACGACGCTGCTGCCGCCGCTGGCCGCCATGCCGCGCAGCACGGCGTGCCAGTCGTAGGTCTCGTCGTCGACGATGCCGCTGGCGATGCTGTGCGGCGCCCCTTCCCACGGCCACATGAATTCGCTGCGGTGCTGCGCGGAGTAGTCCAGCGCCGCCGCCAGGCTCTGGCCCTCGGACTGCGCGCGCTGGCACACCCCGCTCCAGGCGCGCGCCAGCGGCGCCGCGCCCCGGGTCTGCACGGTGTGGATGCGGGGCAGCTGCCGCAAGAGTCCGCAGACCATGGCACGCTCGCAGGCCTGCATGCAGGCGCTGGCCAGCGCGCCGCCGCCCACCTGCACGACCAGGTCGTCCAGCGGCGCGCCGCCGGCGGCGATGATCTCCAGCATCAGCGTCTGGCCACCATCGATGGCCAGGCCGTTCTCGCTGCCCTGGCAGCAGAAGGGCAGCGCGCCTGCCGCGAGCGCCTGGCGGAAGCGATGCAGGCAGGGGTCGCCCGCCTCGCCCGCGGCACGCGCGCAGGTGATGACGCTGGCGCCCAGCCCGTGCAGGCGCGCCAGCACGGCCGGCTCGGCTTCGGGCGGCACGCAGACCTGCAGCACACGCCCGGCGGCGCGCGCCAGCACGGCCGCCGCCAGCGCGGCGTTGCCGCAGCTGGCGATGGCCAGCGGCGCGCCGGGGTCGGGGTCGGCGACGTCCAGGTGCAGCAGCAGCCCCATCAGGTGGCGCGCCTTGTGCGAGCCGGCGACGTTGCCGGTCTCGTCCTTGATGCGCAGGTCCAGCCCGAGACGCTGACCGAGCCGCGGCGCGTCGACCCACGGCGTGGTGCGGAACCCGTGGCCGTCGACGGCGGCGATGCGGTCGTCAAGGTGGCGCACGCGGGCCACGAACGCGGCGTCGTCGATGCCGCGCCGCTGTGCCGCATGCCAGGCCCAGAGCCCGCGGCGCCAGCGCACGAAGGGGTTGGGGTCGTCGCCGGCGTCCAGCAGCAGCTCAGGTGCGAGCCGGTGCTCGATCAGGTGATCGGCATCGTCGCGGCCCCGGTGGGCGCAGGCGAAGGGCCGCGGCGCATCGGGCGGCACCGGCCAGCCGCAGGCGGCACAGGCCAGCCCGACGGTACTCACGCAGCACCGCTGGCGCGATTGAACTCGCCGATCATGGCGTCCCACTGCGGCAGCAGCGCGTGCAGGCCCTGCCAGAAGGCCGGGTCGCGCCGGGCCTCGAAATCGGCCAGCGCGACGCCACGCTGCTCGACCCAGGTGTAGTAGCCGAGGTTGAAGATGCGCCTGCGCTCGACCTCGCCCAGCACCAGCACGTGCTCGGTGCCGGCCTGGGCCAGGTGGGTGTTCTGGGTGCGTCGCGCCGCGCCCTCGTCGAAGGCGCCGCCGAAGTGGCGGTCCAGCGCCTTGGCGAATTCCGAGCGGTACATCGCCGCGCCGTCGGTGGCCACCGTGAGCAGCGCATCGTCGGCGCCCAGACCCAGCGTCTTGGCGGTCTTGATCGCGGCGACGATGTTGCAGATGCTCGACAGGCCGAAGTGCGGCAGCGCCGCGATCGCATCATCGCCGACGCCCTGCGCGCGCAGCAGGGCATGGCCTGCCGGGTCGTTGAAGAGGACGAAGAGCTGGTCGGTCGCGCGGTCGGACACGGCCACCGCGACGTCGCCGTTGACGACGTTGTGGATGTAGGGGATGTGCTTGTCGCCGATGCCCTGGATGTTGTGTTCGCCATAGCCGTTGTAGAGCATGGTCGGGCACTCCAGGGCCTCGACGGCGACGATGCGTGCGCCCTGCCGCGCCTTCAGCCAGTCGCCCGCGCCCAGGGTGCCGGCCGAGCCGCTGGCGGCGACGAAGGCGGCCAGCCGCAGCGACGGGCGCTGCGCGCGCAGCGACTCGAACACATGCTCGAAGGCGCGCCCGGTGACGCTGAAGTGCGCCAGGTAATTGGCGAACTCGCTGAACTGGTTGAGCACGACGTTGGCCGGGTCGCGTTCGAGCTCGGCGCAGGCGTCGTAGATCTCGCGCACGTTGCTCTCGGTGCCGGGCGTGCGGACGATGTCGGCCGGGTCGACCACCCAGCGCTCGAGCCAGGCGAAGCGTTCGTCGCTCATGCCGGCGGGCAGGATGGCCACACCGCGGCAGCCCACGGCGCGCGAGATCGCGACGCCGCCGCGGCAGTAGTTGCCGGTCGATGGCCAGAGCGCGCGCTGGCGCGAAGGGTCGAAGCGGCCGGTGACCAGGCGCGACACCAGGCAGGCGTAGGCCGGCAGCACCTTGTGGGCCTGGATCATCGGGAAGCGGTCGCCGAGCACGACGACGATGGGCGCGGCGACCCCGGTGAGCGCCTCGGTCAGCACGACATGCGCCGGCAGCGCCGCCACGCCGCTGCGCGCGGCGTCGTTGTACCAGTGGACGCGGAACAGGTTGGCAGGCGCGGCCGCATCGGGGTCGGCGGCGGCCAGCGCCGAGCGCGCGGCGGGCCCGATGCGCGCCGGCTCGGCGAGTTCGGCAAAGGTCGGCAGCGCGATGCGGCGGCGGCCGAAATGTTCGACCGCGCGGTCGTAGGCGTCACGGTCGGCAAGGGTGTTCAGTAGGTTCATGGTTCCGCCATGCGCGACCAGAGCCGCCGGGCCGCCAGGGCGGACTGGGCGCGGATCGCTTCGAAGTCGAAGGTCGTCGTCGGGTCGGGTTCGGGGGCGCGGCCGCCGAAACGCTCGGCCAGCAGCGCGTGGCCCTGCCGGGCACGGCCTGCCGCCGCCGCAGGATCGTCGCCGGCACCTGCGGCCTGCCCCTGCAGCTGGGCGATCTCGGCACCGAGATCGGACTCGTAGCCATCGCTGCCCAGCGCGACGCGTTCGGCAAAGCGCAGCGCGGCCGGGTAACCGACGCGGTTGCCGAAGTTCGA
>CAIWPS010000133.1 GCA_903914615.1 uncultured beta proteobacterium
CCGGCCGTCGGGCGAGAACTTCGGCGCCAGGTACTTGCCGGGCGCAGGCGTGAGCACCGTTTCGCGCCCGCTTGCCAGGTCCAGCGTGCGCACGGCGCCCAGCGCCTGGTCGTTCCAGCTCGCGAAGACGACGCGCCGGCCGTCACGCGAGAAGCTGGGGAAGAACTCGAAGCGGTCTTCCTGCGCGGTCAGCCGTCGCGGCGTGCCGGCGGGCAGCTCCTTCACATACAGGTGCCCGAGAGCCGAGTAGACGACACGGCTGCCGTCGGGCGCCACGTTGGCCCAGCGCAGCTGGTGCACGGCGAACTCGTCGGGCGCCACCTCCTGCGGCACGCGCAGCGCGGCACGCACTTCCCGCGTGTCCTTCACGTGGAAGGGGATGTCGAAGGCCGTGCCCTTGAAGGGGTCGACGCGCCACAACTTGCCCTGCGCCCAGACGACGATCTGCCTCGCATCGGGCGTCCAGGCGAAGGACGGGTAGACGCCGTAGACCGACCAGGCCTCCTGCAGGTCGCGCTCCAGGCCGCCCCAGGCCCGTGTTTCCTGGCCGGTCTGCAGGTCCTTCAGGAACAGCGTGCTCTGGTTGCGCACGCGGCGCACGAACGCCAGCCAGCGGCCGTCGGGCGAAGGCACCGGGCGCACGGCGCCGCCGGGGCCCTGCACGAAGGGCTCGACGCTGCCGTCGGACAGGTCCTGGCGGAAGATCCTGAAGATCTCCTTGTTCGAGTCCTTGTTGTATTCGAAGGTGTTGCCCGGCGTGGTGTCACGCGAGTAGTAGAGGTACTTGCCGTCGGCCGAGATCGCCGGCTCGCCCAGGTCCTTCTGCCAGTTGGGCTTCTCGTTGAGCTGCACGCCCTTGCCGCCGTCGAGGTGGTACAGCCAGATCTCGCCCGAGCCGGCCGAACGCGTGCCGGTGTAGTGCTTGCGCGCCGCGATGTACTGGCCGCTGGGGTGCCAGACCGGGTTGTTGAGCAGCCGGTAGTCTTCCTTTGTGATGGCGCGGGCGTGGCTGCCGTCGACATCCATCACCCACACGTTGTCGCCGCCGCCGGCGTCGCTGAGGTAGGCGATGCGCTGGCCGTCGGGCGAGAAGCGCGCCTGCTGTTCCCAGGCGATGGAATGCGTCAGCGCCTTGGCCTCGCCGCCTTCGATGGGCAGCAGGTAGAGGTCGCCCAGCAGGTCGAAGACCAGCGTCCTGCCGTCAGGGCTGACGTCGACGCTCATCCAGGTGCCGGTGCGGGTGTCGATCTGCACCGTCTTCGCCTCGCCGGGCGGCTGGTTGACGTTCCAGCTGGGCTTCTTGTCAATCTTCTCGGCGGGCGGCGGCGTGTCGTCGGCCCGGGCCGCGGGCAGCAGCCCGAGGCAGAGGACGAAGGCGGCGAACAGCGATGGGCGTGCATTCACGTGGCTTCGATCCCTACTAGAACTCGAGCGTGTCGCCCGGCTGCATCACCATCACCTTCGTCGGGCTGTTGCCCAGGGCCTTGATGAATTCCGCCGGCGTGCCGGGCAGGCTGGGGTTGGTCAGGTAATGCATGGGCACCACGGCCTTGGGCTTGATGAACTCGCGCACCGCGAAGGCCGCGTCGGCAGGGTTCATCACGAACTGGCCGCCGCCGATGGGCAGCAGCACCAGGTCGGGCTTGTACTGCTCGGCGATGAGTTTCATGTCGCCGAAGACGCCGGTGTCGCCCATGTGCCAGACCTTGAAGCCGTTCTCGAACTCGATGATGAAGCCGCCGGGCTGGCCGCCCACGTGCAGCTCGTCCTTGTCGGTGGCCGGGTTCTTCCACACCAGCTCGGAACTGTGCTCGGCATGCACCAGCGTGATCTTGATGCCCGCGCCCAGCGGCGTCACCGTGCCGCCGTAGTTGATGCGGTTGGACTGCGCCACCGGCAGCAGGCCCAGCAGGCCGATGGACTGCGCCAGCCCGGCCGGCGCCCAC
>CAIWPS010000134.1 GCA_903914615.1 uncultured beta proteobacterium
GACGGCGGCGGCCAGGCGAGCGGCCAGCTGCTGCAGCCGCGCCCGCAGCACCTTGTGGTAGTCGCGGCCGCGGGCATAGACCGACACCACGGCGCGCCGCGGGTCGGCCAGCGCCTGCTCCTCGTCGGCCACCCAGGCGGCGCCGGCACCGCGCGGCAGGTAGTCCATGCGCGCGCTGATGACGCGCACCGTGCCCGGAACCAGCTCGGCCGGGCGGGCGCGCTTGCTGCCGTGCGCCGCCATGTAAGCCATGCTGCCGTGGAAGCCGGCGGCCAGCCACGCCTGCAGCCCGGGCTCGGCCGCTTCGAGGTCGATGCCGGCGATGCCGATCTGGGAGAATCCCAGCTCACGCGCCCACCCCCGCAGCTGCTGCACCAGCGACGTCGCCGAGTGACCTTCGACCTGATGCCCGCCGCCCCGCCCGTCGTCCATGCCCCCATTCTAGGAAGCCGCGTCCTCGGCTGGCCCGACGAGGCCGCCTGCGCCGCCTGGGCCGCCGCGCTGGCCCGCCAGCCTGCGCTGCGCGACGCCTGCATCGAGCTGCATGGGCCGCTGGGCGCCGGCAAGACGACCTTCGTGCGCCACCTGCTGCGTGCGCTGGGCGTGAGCGGCCGCATCAAGAGCCCCACCTACACCGTCGTCGAACCCTATGCGCTGCCCGACCTGGCGATCTCGCACTTCGACTTCTACCGCTTCGCCGATGCCCGCGAATGGGCCGACGCCGGCCTGCGCGAGCTCTTCGCCGCGCCCGGGCTGAAGCTCGTCGAATGGCCCGAACACGCGGCGGGGCAGCTTCCCCCGGCCGACCTGCACCTGCACATCGAGCCGACCACCGGCGAGGCGCGCGCCGTGCGCGCCGAAGCCGGTACGGCGCGCGGCCTGGAGCTGCTGGCTTGAGCGGCCCGCGGCGGCGCGCGCTGCAGGCCATGGGCCGGCTGGCGCTGCTGCTGGCGGCGCCCCGCCTGGCCTGGGGCGCGGCCATCGTCGCCGTGCGCGTCTGGCCGGCGCGCGACTACACGCGGGTGACCATCGAGTCCGACCAGCCCCTGGCCGCCACCCACCTGCTGACGGAAGCGCCCTTCCGGCTCGTCGTCGACATCGACGGTCTGGAGCTGAACGCGGCGCTGCGCGAACTCGTCGGCAAGGTGCGGCCCGACGACCCCTACATCGCCGGCGTGCGCGCCGGGCAGTACCAGCCGCGCGTGGTGCGGCTGGTCTTCGACCTCAAGCAGGCCGTGCGGCCGCAGCAGTTCGCGCTGGCGCCGGTGGCGGCCTACCAGCACCGGCTCGTCTTCGACCTCTACCCGATCGAGGAAGCCGACCCGCTGCTGGCACTGGTGCGCGAGAAGGAAGACGCCGGGCAGCGCGCAGCGGCGGCGGTGCAGGACGCGCTGGGCGAGCTCATCGCGCGCATCGACAAGCCGCACGCGCCCGCCATCCCGGCGTCGGCAGTCGCCGCCTCGGCCCCGGCCGCGGCGACCTTCGCCGGCGTGCCCAAGGCCTGGCTGCCACCCCTGCCGGCCGTGCCCGTGCTGGCGGGGCCGCTGACGCCGGCGCCGCCGACCGCCGGCGAACGCGCCCGCATCGACCGTCTCGTCATCGTCGCCATCGACCCCGGCCACGGCGGCGAGGACCCCGGCGCCACCGGCCCCAGCGGCCTGCGCGAGAAGGACGTCGTGCTGGCCATCGCGCTGGCGCTGCGCGAGCGGCTCAACGCCCTGCCCGGCATGCGCGTGATGATGACCCGCGATGCCGACTTCTTCGTGCCCCTGCAGGACCGCGTGCGCAAGGCGCGGCGGGTGCAGGCCGACCTCTTCGTCAGCATCCATGCCGACGCCTTCTTCAGGCCCGAGGCGCGCGGCGCCAGCGTCTTCGCGCTGTCCACGCAGGGCGCCAGCAGCGCCGCGGCACGCTGGATGGCCGCGCGCGAGAACGCCGCCGACCAGGTGGGCGGCGTCAACGTCGCCCAGCTGCGCGACGCCCAGGTCATGCACGCCCTGCTGGAGATGAGCACGGCGGCGCAGATCCGCGACAGCCTCAAGCTCGGCAACGAGGTGCTCGCGCGCATCGGCCGCGTCGGCCGCCTGCACAAGGGGCAGGTCGAGCAGGCCGGCTTCGCGGTGCTGAAGGCGCCCGACATTCCGAGCATCCTGGTCGAGACGGCCTTCATCTCCAACCCCGAGGAAGAAGACCGCCTGCGCGACCCGGCCTACCGCGCCCAGCTGGTGGAGGCGCTCGCCAGCGGCATCCAGCGCTACTTCGCGCGCCACCCGCCGCTGACGCGGCAGCGGCCGCTGTAGCCGCAGTCCAGGCGCGGTTCAGGCGCGGCGCAGCAGCCGCGCCGCGTCGAGCGCGAAGTAGGTCAGCACGCCGTCGGCGCCGGCGCGGCGGAAGGCCAGCAGCGACTCCATCATCACCGCGTCGTGGTCGAGCCAGCCGTTGGCGGCGGCGGCCTTGAGCATGGCGTACTCGCCGCTGACCTGGTAGACGAAGGTCGGCATGCGGAACGCGTCCTTCACCCGGCGCACGATGTCCAGGTAGGGCATGCCGGGCTTGACCATCACCATGTCGGCGCCTTCGGCGATGTCCAGCGCCACCTCGCGCAGCGCCTCGTCGCTGTTGCCGGGGTCCATCTGGTAGGCCTTCTTGTCGCTCTTGCCGAGGTTGGCGGCCGAGCCCACGGCGTCGCGGAAGGGGCCGTAGAAGGCGCTGGCGTACTTGGCGCTGTAGGCCATGATCCTGGTGTGGATGGCACCGCGCGATTCGAGTTCGGCGCGGATCGCGCCGATCCTGCCGTCCATCATGTCGCTGGGGGCGACGATGTCGACGCCGGCCTCGGCATGCACCAGGGCCTGGCGCTTGAGCACCGCCACCGTGTCGTCATTGATGATGTAGCCGCTGGCGTCGAGCAGGCCGTCCTGGCCGTGGCTGGTATAGGGGTCGAGCGCGACGTCGGTGAGCACCGCCAGCTGCGGGAAGCGCGCCTTGAGTTCACGCACGGCGCGCGGCACCAGGCCTTCGGGGTTGGTGGCCTCGCGGCCGTCGGGGGTCTTCAGCGCCGGGTCGATGACCGGGAACAGCGCCATCACCGGCACACCCAGGGCCACGCATTCCTCGGCCACCGAGAACAGGCCGTCGACGCTGCGCCGCTGCACGCCGGGCATGCTGGCCACGTCCTGGCTGCGGCCGACACCATCGAGCACGAACACCGGCAGGATGAAGTCTTCGGGTGCCAGCCGGTGCTCGCGCACGAGCGCACGCGTGGCGGCATCACGGCGCAGCCGGCGCGGCCGACTGGCAGGGTAGGCGGGTGGCGGGGTCAAAAGGCACTCCTGAACGAGCTGCTGACAAGTGATTGGGATGCAAAGAAATGCAATCGCAAAGACCTAGACCTTCTGCTAAAGTGGTTCTTGAATGATAGCCGCGAGGCTGTCGTTCCCTGCTTTTCCTCCCTGAGCAGGTGCCTTAGCGTGATGACAGCGATAAGGCTTGCCGGCCCCGGCCTCGTGCCGGGGCCTCTTTTTTGGGGCGGCCACCCGGCCCACCATAATGCCTCGATGAGCAGCATGTACCTCTGGGTCAAGGCCTTGCACATCGTCTTCGTCGCCAGCTGGTTCGCCGGGCTGTTCTACCTGCCAAGGCTGTTCGTCAACCTGGCCATGGTGCCGGCCGACAGCCATGCCGAGCGCGAACGCCTGCTGCTGATGGCGCGCAAGCTCTACCGCTTTTCCAGCCTGCTGATGCTGCCGGCGCTGGCACTGGGCCTTTGGCTCTGGCTGGGCGTGGGCATCGGCCGTGGCCAGGGCTGGATGCATGCCAAGCTGCTGCTGGTGCTGGGCGTGATCGGCTACCACCATGTCTGCCGCTCGCTGTTGCGGCAGTTCGAGCAGCTCGCCAACCGCCGCAGCCACCGCTGGTACCGGGTCTTCAATGAAGTCTCGGTGCTGCTGTTCGCGGCCACGGTGCTGCTGGTGGTGCTCAAACCCTTCTAGCCGGGCAGACTGCCGATGGCACTGCCGCGCCATCGCAGTTCGGCCACGCCGCTGGCGCTGGCCTATGCCGCGCTGGTGCTGTACGCCAGCCTCTACCCTTTCGTCGGCTGGCGCTGGCCGCCGGGGCAGTCGCTCGCCACCCTGGCGCGACTGCCGTGGACGAGCTGGCACAACAGCTTCGACGTCTGGTCCAACCTGCTGGGCTACCTGCCGCTGGGCGCCTTGCTGCTGCTGTCGGCACGCCGCAGCGGCCTGCGCGCGCGCAGCGCGCTGGCCCTGGCGCTGGGGCTGCCGGCGCTGCTGTCCTACAGCATGGAAGTGCTGCAGCAGTTCGTCCCCGGGCGCGTGCCGGCGATGGAGGACTTCTCGATGAACAGCGCCGGCGCCTGCGTCGGCGCGCTGCTGGCGCTGGCGCTGCACACGCTGGGCGGCGTGGACCGCTGGCAGGCGCTGCGCCAGCGCTGGTTCGCGCGCGACAGCGCCGGCGCCCTGGCCCTGCTGACGCTGTGGCCGGTGGGGCTGCTGTTCCCGGCGCCGCTGCCGCTGGGCCTGGGCCAGGTCGGCGAGCGCTTGCGCGAGGCCCTGGCCGGGCTGCTGGAAGGCGTGCCCTGGGCCGAGTCCGCCTACGAGCTGCTGGCCGCGCCGCCGCCGCAGGTGCTGCCGCTGCGGCCGCTGAGCGAAGGCCTGGTCATCGCCCTGGGCCTGCTGGCGCCCTGCCTGGTGGCCTACACGGTGACGCGGCCGGGCTGGCGCCGCCTGGTGATGGCGGCCGGCGCGCTGGCGCTGGGCATCGGCGCCATGACGCTGTCGACGTTGCTCACCTTCGGCCCCGGCCAGGCCCTGGGCTGGCTGTCGCCGGCGGCCCTGCCGGGCCTGGGCCTCGGGCTGGCGCTGTCCGGCCTGGCCCTGCCGCTGCCGCAGCGCGTGGCCGCAGGCATCGGGCTGGTCGCGCTCAC
>CAIWPS010000135.1 GCA_903914615.1 uncultured beta proteobacterium
GGTGAAGCTCTTGCCTTCGCCCGGCAAGGCGCTGGTGACCATGATGAGGTTGCCATGAGCCACCGTGGCGGCGCCCCGGCCCACGGCATTGGCGATCAGCGGCCGCTTGATGACGCGGTACTGGTCGGCCATGTGGGATCGCGGCGCGTTGGGCGTGACGATGCCGGCGGCGGAGATGGCGGCCAGGTCGAGGTCGATACGACGCGATTGCTTCAGCAGGTCGCTGCCGTCGCTTTCCCGCGCCACCGGGGGTGGCACGGTCCTGGGCGGCACCGGCGTTGCGGCTGTGGCAATCACCGCGGCGGCTCCTGCGGGTGCCGGCGCGGCAGGCGGGTGCTCCACCTCGGGAATGGTGATTCCTGCCTGGCGCAACTGTTCCAGTCGCAGGGCAGCTTGTTCTATGAGGCTGCTCATCGCACTATCCCCCGTACCGCGACATCAAGGTCACGGCGATCATCGCGGCGACGAAAACCCCGACCAGGCCGCCCGATGCGGCCACCCAGCGGAACAGGCCCGTGCGCTCACGGCGGCGGTCGGCCTCGGAAGTCAGCATGGTCACCACGCCGAGCAGGGGCAAACCGGTCTTCAGGCGCAGGTCTTCCGGGCTGCTGAAAGTCGGCCGCAACTGGAAGCCCACGAACGACACCGCCAGGCCCAGCGCCAGCGAGGCTGCCAGGACGATGGGCAGCAGCAGCGGGCGGTTGGGCGACACTGGCTTGGGGGCCACGCGTGGCGGATCGACGAGACGGAAGTCGGCCACACCGGATGCGACGTCGAGTTCGCCCGACATCACCGCGGACTGCCGGCGGGCCACGAGATCTTCGTAATTCTTCTTCGTGATGGCGTAGTCGCGGTTGAGCTGCGCAGCTTCGGCTTCGATCTGCGGCGCCGTCTTCAGCGCTTCCTTGGCCGCCGCATACCTGGCGCTGAATTCCGCCACCCGCGCCTTCAGCCCCGCCACCTGAACCTCGGATGCTGCAAGCAGACGACCTAGCTCCTGCGTCGCAAGCGACCCACCCGACCCCGTCGAGCTCGACGTCGGCCGATTGGCCGCTGCCTTGCGAAGTTCTGCCACTTCGCGCTTTTTCTGGTCTTCAAGGTCGCGCAACAACTTGCGGCTGTAAACGATGTCCGGGTGAGCCTCTGTGTAGCGCTGAAGCAGCTGGTCGATGTTGCGCTTCTGCGCATCGATACGCGCGTCGATGTCCGGCGTGGCGATTTGTGTCGCCGACTCTTCGAGCAGGCTGGAGACGATGCCGCCGCTTCCTGCCTTCTCTTCCTTGAGCTGCGCGCGGGCTGCGTCGCGTGAGTTTTCCGCCTCGTGGAGGTCGAGTTTGGCCTGTTCCAGAAGGCGGCTGATCTCGCCCAGGCGGGTGGTCGCGTCCTTGCCATCGCCCGACTGCATGCTTAGATTGCGAAGGCGAAATTCCTTCATTCGCGTTTCGGCTTCCTCGAGTTTCTGTTCGTAGGATTTGATCTGCTCTCCGAGGAAGGTCTTAGCCGAATCGGTGTCCTTGCGACTGGCGCCCAGGCCTGACTCGACGAAGATCGAGACCAGGGACTGCACGACGCGCTTGGCTTTGTCCGGCTCGGTGTCCCGGTAAGCCATCGAGTACAGGTTGGCGCCGCCACCCGTCCGAATTTCAACGCCTTGCATGAGCCGATCGGCCAGCGTGTCCTGGTCGCGCTTGGACATGGACTTCAGGTCGAGATCGGCCATGCGGATCAGCTTGTCGATATTGGGCCGGCTGAGCAGCGTGCGGCTGAGCATGCTGATCTGCTGCTCGACATTGGGCTGCACCGTCAGGCCGCTCATCAGCGGCTTGAGGATGGATTCGGTGTCAACGTAGATGCGCGCAGTGGCTTCGTACTGGTCGGGGATGCGCCAGACCACGACTGCGCCCACGAGCGCGGCTACCCAGGCCGCGATAAGGCCGGGCCAGCGGAATTTCCACATGCCACGCAGCGTGGTGATGACCTGCTGGAAAAGCTCTTGCATGCGTGGTGTGGAGTCAGGGCTGGAGGGTGCGGGGGACGCCCGGCCGAGCCTGCGTCGGGCGCCGGCTGGTCAGAACAGGCTCTGCGGGATGATCACGATGTCGCCCGGCCGCATGTCGACGTTGGCGGACACGTCACCGCGGCGGATCAAGTCCTTCAGGCGCACGGAATACTGCTTGTTGCCCTCTGAACCCCGCAGGATGGTGGCGCGGTTGCCATCGGCAAAATCAGTCAGGCCACCGACCATGATCATCACGTCGAGCAGGGTCATCTTTTGCTTGTAGGGCAGAAACTGCGGTTTGGCCGCCTCACCGACCACGCGGATTTGCTCGCTGTACGGCCCCACAAAGCTGGTGACAATGACCGTGACGATGGGGTCGCGGACATAGGTGGCCAGGCGCTTCTCGATGTCGCGGGCGAGTTGTGGCGGCGTCTTGCCCTGTGCTACGAGGTCTTCCACCAGCGGAGCCGCCAACTTGCCATCAGGCCGCACTGGCACCACTTGAGACAATTCTGGGTTGCGCCAGACGGTGATGTTGATCGTGTCACCCGCGCCGATGACGTAGTTGTAATCCGCGGCCTCTACCGTCGTCGGAGCCGCTGGGTAGGCACCGGAACTCAGACTCGAACATGCACTCAAGCTGGCCAGTCCCATGGCCAACAGCGAAATCCAGGTCACAAGGTGCCTAGGTTTGTTCGGTGCGATCAATGGTCTCTCCTGAAGTCTGGCCTGGCGACGAAATGTGGGCAGGTAGGCGTGCCGATCTCGCTCTTGAAGGCACGAAGCCAATCGCGAAAATGCACGTCCCGCAAACGAGAAGTCTATGCCCACGACAGCCAGCGGCGCATGATGGCATAGTGACCCGGGGTGGCCCAAGCGCTCGGCCGGTAGAGCGAGGCGTCAGCGCGCTTTTTTCACGTTTGCGACCGCTCACGGAGCAAGTTGGCCAGACCTCAAGGCCTCTTGCGGGGCGTTGCCGGCAGGACAAAACCTTCGTCGAAGGCTCGCGTGGAGGATCCCAAGCCCCAGCCCGCGAACGTGGCCGACGGCACGTCGGGCCAGTTGCAGCGGTCCAAAGAGCGTCGATTTTTCTTACAGTCCCCGAAGACCCTGGAGATTGACGTTCGCAAGTCATTGATTTTTAAGCGTTTTTAATTTTGGCATGCCACATGCTATTGACTCTGCGTGGTGAGGTCGACCGCTTCAGGGCACCTCGTCTTCTCAGTCAACCAGCAAAGGACAGTCATGAAGCAAGTCTCCAAAATGATCGGGTCGGCGCTTGTCGTCGCGGCGGCCTTCGCGGCAACCCACGCATCGGCGAATGGTGTGGTTCACCCTTTCGCCTACGACAACAACGCCCAATTTCAGGGTAACGACACCTACATCGGCACGCTGAGCCCGACCTTCTACAACAGCGCGACCTTCGGCAATGGCTCGTTCAACGCCGGCGTGTTCACCGACTACTGGACGTTCGACATCTCCCCGGCCGGCAACAACTCTGCCAGCCTGACGTTCCAGCCGCCCACCGGCGTCACTGGTTTCGCGATCTCGCTGTACAAGACGACTGCCATGGGTGTCTGCGCTCTGACGGGCCTCAATACGGCAGCTCAGTGCACAACGCAACCGACCATCGGTGCGCTGGTGCCGACGAGCAATTCGTCGATCGGCAACTTCACGTCGTACGCCACGACGTCGTTCCTGGCTGCCGGCCGTTATGTCGTCGAGGTGACCGGTACGGCACTGATCAACGTCGCCGGCGCCAATTCGTACGGCGGTTCGATCGCGGTCAACCCGCTTCCCGAGCCGGGCAGCTTGGCGCTGGTGGGTATCGGTCTGCTGGGTGCGGCAGTGTCGCTGCGCAAGCGCAAGTCATCCTGAGGTGTCAGGGCGGGCCGGCGAGAACGGTCCGCTGCTCAGTCCCTCGGCAAATGCCCCGCAGCTGCGGGGCATTTGCGTTTTCAGCGCCGCCCATCCCTCCACCGCGTGCGGAAGAGTCCGCGAGCTCAAGGCCAACGTTGAAAATCGGCGTGTCCGTGTCATTCGAACGCAATGCGCCTGCCATGCCATAGCCATCACACATCGCCCAAGCACCCGATACCTGGCGCCGACCCTATAGTGCTGCGTTTGAGCGGATCGGAACGCAGGGGAGGTAAGGGCATGAAAACAAGGCCTTGGTCATTGACGGTAAGGATTTCCGTAGCGTGCATGGCGCTTGTGCTGGGTGCCTGTGGAGACAAGTCTCCGCAGGGGCAACTGGCCGCCGGTAGGGAAGCCTACGCAAAGAAGGACTACAAGGCCGCCGCGATCCATTTCAAGACCGCTTTACAGAGTGACCCGAACGAGGCGGAGGCGCGCTACATGTTGGGTCAAACGCTGCTCGATGCCGGTGACCCCACCAGTGCGGTGGACGAGCTCAGCAAGGCCCAGACTCTAAAGTACGCTCCGGAAAAGGTGACTCCAGCCCTGGTCCAGGCGCTGCTGCAGGCCGGTGACACCAAAAGGATCATCACCCAGTACGCCGACACCACGTTTTCCGACGCGACTGCGACAGCCCAACTCAAGACAGCGCTGGCAACGACGTGGGCCGCGCTGGGCAACCCGGAAAAGGCTGACGCGGCACTCAAGGCTGCGCTTGCAGCAGTCCCCGATTTCGGACCGGCCCGTCTATTGGAAGCTCGCGCCGCGCTTGGCCGCGGCGACTTGCCGGGAGCACAGGCCCTGGCCGAACGCATCCTGGCCACAAACGCTGGCTTGGCCGACGCCTGGATGCTCAAGGGGGAAATACAGGCCCTGGGCCGTGATGATGCCGGCGCCGATGCTTCGTTTCACAAGGCGCTGGAACTTAACCCCGGCTACGTGCCGGCTCATATGATGCTCCTGGGCCGAGCTTTGCGCGTGGGTGACATCGCGAGCGCAAAGGCCCAGTTCGAAAAGCTCAAGGCCAGCGCACCGAGGGGGCCGGCGACAGCCTATGCCGAGGCGCAGATCGCATTCGCAGAGAATCATCTGCCCAGGGCGCGCGAGCTTGCCCAGCAATTGATGCGTGTCGCGCCGGACGACGCCAGCGTGCTGATACTGGCTGGCACAGTTGAGGGCCGCATCGGGTCAGCCGTGCTGGCGGAGACCTATTTCAACAAGGCACTGCAGATCGATCCCGGCCAAAACACGGCACGACTCAATCTGGGGCTGATCTACATGAGCCTGGGACAGCCGGCCAAGGCGCTGGCGGCCGTGCAGCAGCTGTTGACGGGCCCGGCCGAGACTGCGCAGGCACATGCCATTGCTGGCGACGCCGAATTCAAGCAAGGCAATGTCGCTGCGGCCGAGGAGCACTTCAAAAGGGCAGCCTCGATGGCTCCAACCGACAGCCACATGGCCGTCGCCGTGGCGCTGAGCGGCAGCGCCAGGAACGATCCCCAGGTCGTGTTTGCCGAATTGCAGTCGCTCTCGAACAAGAGCAAGGACGTCGCAGCCGATCGGGCCATTGTGAGCGCACACTTGCGGCGCGGAGAGTACGACGCCGCCTTGCAAGCAGTGGAGGTGATGGCGCGCAAGCAGCCCACCGATTCCACCATCCCGGAATTGCGGGGCCAGATACTGCAGGCCCGGCAGGACTACCCGGCAGCCCGGGCGGCCTTCGAGCAGGCTCTGAAGCTGAACCCTACCCAATACTCTGTCATCGCCAGCCTGGCCAGCATCGACATCCTCGAACAGAAGCCTGACGCGGCCCGCAAACGCTACGAAGCCACCATCGCAGCGGATCCACAGAACTACTACGCCAGGATGGCGCTGGCGGCACTGCAGAAGCGAACCGGCGCTCCTCTGGACGCCGTCAAGGCGACGCTCGCTGCCGCCATCAAGGCCTCGCCCGACGCTGCATCGCCGCGCTTGATGCTCATCGACCTCCTGTTGCGAGCCCGGCAGAACAAGGAGGCACTGGGACAGGCACGAGACGCCGCAGCCACGCTGCCCAACGATGTGGCGGTCCTTGGGGAGGTCGGCCGTGCGCAGGCCCAGACGGGGGAAATTGAGCAGGCCCTGAACACCTACCGTCGACTCACGAACCTGTTGCCGAACTCGGCGGCCCCGCTGGTGCGTCTGGCCGAGATCTACCGGTCGTCAGCACGCAACGATGCTGCCGAGACTGCGCTGCGCAAGGCCATCGAGGTCGAGCCTCGATCGGCGTCCGCCCAAGCTGCCTTGATTGATTTCATGCTGGCGACCAAGCGCGGGAACGATGCGTTGCAGTTCGCGCGCCAGCAGCAGCGTCAGTTTCCCCAAGAGGAGACCGGGTACCTCTTCGAGGGTCTGGTGCAGTTGCAGCTCAAGGCCCCAGAGGCCGCTGTTGCAGCGTATCGAAAGGGCCTCGCGGCCGTCGGTTACAGCAGCGAACTGGCGCGCGCGCTGTACCGCGCGCAGGTGACCTCCGGCAAGGGGGCCGACGCCGAGCGCTTCGCCGCTGGCTGGCTCAAGGAACACCCCGATGACTATGCGCTGGACTACCAGGTCGCGGTTACCGAGGTCACGCGCGGCGAGTTCGCACTGGCCGAAAGGCGCCTGAACAGGATCGTCGCGAAGTTGCCAGACAACAGCTACGTGATGAACACCCTGTCCTGGGTCCTGACCCAGCAAGGCAAGCCGGGTGGAGTGGACTACGCCCAACGGGCTGTCAACGCCCGGCCCAATGAGCCAGAGTATCTGGATACCCTGGCCGCTGCCCTTGCCGCTGACAAGCAATACCCACGCGCCGTGCAGACCCAGCAACTGGCCATCGATCTGGCACCTTCCAATGACGAGTTTCACCTCAATCTTGCCCGCTTTGCGTTGCAGGCTGGCGACAAGGCGCTTGCGCGGCGCGAGCTTGAAGGGCTGAAGTCCAGGGGCGCAGGTTATGCCCATCAGGACGAAGTTGCGAAGCTCCTGGGCTCCCTCTAGTCCAGCGGCTCGTGGATCGCAGCGATGCCGACTGGCATCGAACGCCCAGGCAAGGACGACCTGTTCGTCGATCCGGGCGACCGGCTGATGTACTAGAGGCCCAGCCCAGGCTGATGA
>CAIWPS010000136.1 GCA_903914615.1 uncultured beta proteobacterium
CTATTCCAGGCCGGTACTCTGGTCGCGCAGCTACTGCGTCTTGTCGTGCGGCGGAGCCCCGCTCGAAGTGATTAAGCAGTACATCCAGCAACAGGACAGGCCTAACGACTGAAGACCTCTCGATGGTCGGCGCGCTATCCCCCTCCAGCCAATTCGGACAGCGTTGCTTCCAGGGCGCTGGCGCGCCCAACCGAAATGGATGGAGCCCCTCGCGCGATTCGGTGGGACTTATGGGGCTGGTGGGTGAAGCCAGAACGCCGGTCCGTCGCAGGCACCGGTCGGTGCCGCCCCGGCGGGCCGGGGCGGTGCGCTGCTTCAGCGGCTGCTCGCCAGGCGGATGCCGCGGCGGTCGGCAGATTGCCAGCGCGCCACCGTCTGCTGCATGCAGAGGTCGCGCGCCGCACGTGTCGCGGCCTGGTCGCAGGCGCTGGCCTGGGCGGCGGCCTCGGGCGTGTCGGGCAACCAGGGGCTGGACGACGCGGCGGCGAAGAGGGCCAGCAGCAGCCCCAGCACGGTGGCACTCGCGCCGCCGGCAGCGCACGCGCTGACGATGCGATGGTGGCGGGTCGACGTGGCGGGGGTGGAAGAGAAGGTGTGCATCTTGAACTCCAGGGTTGAGGGCGGGTCGGCCGGTACTGCTGCGACTTCTCGGGCTTGAGCACCTTGGCTTGGACGCAAGAGTAGGCAGACCCGCCCCGCCGACCCAGCGGTTTGCGACGGACCGGGCGCGCAGCGGCATGAGTGCCCCGCGGCCCGGGGCGAATGCGCATGGGCCCGACGAATGCCGTGGCGGGCCGGTCCTCTCGCCGCGCCGGGCAGCCCTGCATCGGCTTCCGTCGCCGGTTTCCCGGGTTCGCACCGCAAATCGCCGGACTCGTCGCGGCGGAAGGCCGTTTCGTCGCCTGTTGCGGCACGATGGCGCCTGGCTTGTTGCCAGCGGACAGATGATTTATGTTGGGCGTGATGTCGATTGAAAGCCTGCTGAAGCTGGTGCGGCGCCTGCCCTGGCAGCCGCCCCTGCTCGTGGCGTGCGTGGCCTTGGCGCTGGCCTGCGAGCCGCTGTTCCAGCCGCGCGTGTTCGACGACTTCGGCGCGGCGCAGCTCGTCCATGCCGTGGCGGACCACTTCGTCGCCAACCTGGCCGTGGGGCTGGCACTGCTGGCGTCGATCGCGTGGACGCGGCGCCGGCCCGTGGCCAGCGCCTGGGTCGAGTCGGCCCGGCTGCTGGCGGCGGTGGCCGCGTCGACGGCGCTGGCGAACCTGGGCCTGGCCGTGGCCTCGTTCGGCACCGCCAGCGACGTCTGGCTGCCCTTCGCCGCCGCCGAGACGGTGCGCTGGGCGGTGCTCGGCAGCTTCCTGGCGCTGGTGGACACGTTTCGGCGGCGTCGCCTGCAGGCCAGCACTCGCGCGCGCGAGGTGCTCGTCGCCCAGGCAGCACTGCAGGCCCAGACCGAGCTGGCGCAGATGCAGTTGCTGGAAGCCCAGATAGAACCGCATTTCCTCTTCAACACCATTGCCAACCTGCGCCGCACCTGGAACGTCGACCCGGCGCTCGGGCTGCGCATGCACGACAACCTGCTGCGCTACCTGCGGGCGGCGCTGCCGCAGATGCGCACCGCCGAGGGCACGCTGGCGGAGGAAGCGGCCCTGGTGCGTGCCTACCTGGAGCTGTTCTCGCTGCGCATGGGCGCGCGGCTGGCCTTCGCCATCGATGTGCCTGCGGCGCTGGCCGGGCATGCCTTCCCGCGCATGATGCTGATCACCCTGGTCGAGAACGCCATCAAGCATGGCCTGATGCCCAGCGACCAGGGCGGTACGGTGCGCGTCGAGGCCCGGGCCGAGGCCGGGCGGCTCGTCGTTTCCGTCAGCGACGACGGCGTCGGCTTCGGGGCCGCCGACACGGGGGGGACCGGGGTCGGACTGGTCAACATCCGCGCCCGGCTGGCCACCCAGTACGCCGGTGCGGCACGCCTGCGCATCGAGAGCGCCAGCGCCGGCACCGAGTCCCGGGGCGTGCGCGTGTCGATCTGCATCCCGCTGGCCGAGGCGCCCTCGCAAGGCGAGCCGTGGGCGGGTATCGCGGCCTCGGGCCGCGACCCTGTGCCTGCACTGCAGGGCCACGCCGTCGAACATGGTTGAAAGCCTGCGCCCCGAATCTGCCGCGCCGCCCCCGTCGCCGGCCTGGCGCAGCATCGTGGCGCGTACCGCCGGCATCTGCGGTGCCGCCCAGGCGGCACAGCTGCCGGCGGTGCTGCTGGTCGGCTGGCCCATGGCGCCGACCGACTTCGCACGCATCGTCGGCAACTTCACGGTCGACTACGGCTGCGTCGCGTTGCTCGTCGCGCTGACGCTGCACGCGGTGGAACGCGCCGCCCCCTGGCCCGCGCGCTGGCGGCACGCGCTGCTGGTCGTCGGGCTCGCGGCGGCGGCGGCCACGCAGCTCAAGCCGGGCACGTCGCAGCAATTCAACGACCCCGGTTTCGGCGAGCGCATGCAGGCCACGGGGCTGAACACCGACGAGCACGTGCTTCGCCTAAGCCAGCTCTGGTTCAGCGTCATCCTGGTCAGCGTCTCGGCCGTCTACCTGACGCATCGCCAGGGCTCGATCGAGGCCGAACAGCGGCGCCGGCGGCTCGAGGCGCAGTGGCGCCAGGCGCGCCGCCGCGTGCGCATCATGCGCGACGCGGCCGGTGCGGCGCGCCTGGACCCGCAGGTGCTGTTCGACTGCCTGGGCCTGGCGCGCAGCGAGTACCTGCGAGACCCTGCCGCAGCCGACGCGCTCCTCGACCGCCTCATAGACTTCCTCCGCGGCACCCTGTCGGCGACGCGCTCGGGGCCGCACACGCTGGACCTGGAAGCCGGGCTGGCCCGGCGCTTCGCCGCCATCGTGGCACCCACGGCCGGCGTGCACCTCGTCGATGCTGTGCCGCCGGCGCTGCGCCGGCTCGAGGTCTCCCCGGGCCTGCTGCTGCCGCTGGTGCAGCAGTGGCTGGCCGGCTGCGCCACTGCCGCTGCCGCCGCGGCGGTGGCCGGCCGGCCGCTGCGCATCGACGCGTCGGTCGAAGGCGCCGAAGCCCGGCTGCTCTGCCTGCGGCTGAGCGGCCCGGTCGTCGCGCTGGACGCCATGCTGGCCGAATCGCGCACCCGGCTGGCCGATCTCTACGGCAGCCACGCCAGTGTCCACGCCGCCGTCGACGGCGGCGCCGGCGCGCCCTGCCTGAACATCCGTTTCGAACTTCCGCTGGAACATGCCCATGCCGATTGAGACCCCTGCGCCCGACCAGCCCGTGGCCATGATCGCCGAGGACGAGCCGCTCCTCGCTGCCGAACTCAAGGAAGCGCTGCAGGCCTTGTGGCCGCAGCTGCAGGTCAAGGCCGTCGTCCACGACGGCATCGCCGCGCTGCACGCCGCCGAGCGCGAGCGGCCGGCGATTGCCTTTCTTGACATCGAGATGCCGCGCATGACGGGCCTGGAAGTCGCGCGCCAGATCGGCCGCCAGGCCCATGTCGTCTTCGTCACCGCCTACGACCAGCATGCGCTGCGCGCCTTCGATGCCGGCGCGGTGGACTACGTGCTCAAGCCGATCCAGATCGCGCGCCTGGCCGAGACGGTGGAACGGCTGAAGCAGCGGCTGGGCGC
>CAIWPS010000137.1 GCA_903914615.1 uncultured beta proteobacterium
AACCGCTGGGCGACGACGCAGCAGGCGGCGATGAACGACGCCAGCGTCTTCCAGCGCGCCGTCGCGGCCTGCCTGGACGGACGCGGCTACACGGTTCGCTGATCGTCCCCCTCGGCGCTGGGCGCCGGCTCAGCGCCAGCCGAGCAGGCGCGCCGGCAGCATCAGCAGCGCGCGCAGCAGCGCGAACACGGCCTCGACGGTGATGCCGACCAGCCGCAGGGGCAGCGACAGCAGCCACACAAGCGGTGCCAGCATCAGCACCAGCAGCGCCAGCGGCCAGCACAGCACCACCAGCAGGCACCAGCCGACGAACAGCAGCAGCGTGTTCATGCGGCCTCAGCCGCGCGGCGCGGGGGCCTGCTGAGCCCACTGCGCGGCGGCCTCGTCGGGCTGCGCCAGCTGGTCCACGCTGGCCAGCATGGCCAGAGTGAGGAAGGCCGCCAGGGCCAGCGAAACACCGCGTTGGATCAGGCTCTTGCTCATGGTGGGCTCCTGGGGTCGGGGATGAAGTCGATGGTGTGACTGTCGTCCTCCGACGGCCCCGGCGCGAGCCAGTTGCGACGAACCCGCCATCCCGCGCGCTGAATCGCCGCCCGGGCCGACGAGCCCGCCCGGCGTGGCAGCGGAAGGGGCGCAGCTCAGGCCGTTGCGGCCCAGTCCGCGAACAGCCGGTGCAGCTGCTCGAGACCGTCGGTCAATGCCGCCGGCCCGGGCTGCAGGATGTCGCAGGACTTGATCTCGTGCAGACGCCCATCGCGCACCGCCGGCACCGCGGCCCAGCCCGCGCGCGCCGCCACCGCGGCCGGGCGAAACTTCTTGCCGCACCAGGAACCGACGATGAGGTCGGGCGCGCGCCGCGCCGGCGCCAGCCGGTCGGCGACGACGCGGTCGCGGCCCATGCGCTGCACCGCCAGCTCGGGGAAGATGTCGTCGCCACCGGCGACGCCGACCAGCTGCGACACCCATTCGATGGCGCTGATCATCGGCTCGTCCCATTCCTCGAAATAGACGCGCGGCCTTCGCGGCCAGGCGGCCGCGGCCGCGGCCACTTCGGCATGGCGCCGCTGGCAGGCGGCGATCCAGGCCTCGGCCTGCGGCTGGGCGCCCACCAGCCCCGCCACCAGCCGCAGCGTGGCGAAGATCTCGGCCACGCTGCGCTGGTTGGTGACGAGCACATTAAGCCCGGCGCGGATGAGCTGGTCGGCCAGCGCCGCCTGCATGTCCGAGAAGCCGATCACGAGGTCGGGCTGCAAGGCCGCGATCTTGTCGATCTTGCCGCTGAGGAAGGCCGACACGCGCGGCTTCTCGGCGCGCGCCCGCCGCGGCCGCACGGTGTAGCCGCTGATGCCGACGATGCGGTCCTGCTCGCCGAGCAGGTAGAGCCACTCGGTGGTTTCCTCGGTGAGGCAGACGATGCGCTGCGGGCCCATGCGTCCTGCGCTCATGAGAAACAAAACGGGTTGAGGGGCGCTTTCATGCGGGCAAGGCCGTCGGCATGACTGCGAAGCCGAGTGCGGCAGCGCGGCGCTTGAGCGCGGCAATGCTGCGCTGGCGCTGCTGCTCTTCGTAGTGCTGCTGACC
>CAIWPS010000138.1 GCA_903914615.1 uncultured beta proteobacterium
GGCTTCAGCACGCGCCGCGTCTGAGTCTTGGTGCCGGCCAGGATCGCGCGGACCATCGGGGCGCTAAAGAGAATCGGGCGTTCAGTCATCGTCATCTCTCCACTGGTGGCACAGGCATTCGCAGTCGTCGTCGTGCTGTTCGCGATCGTCGATGTCGCGGCCGTAGCGCAGCAGCGTGCACAGACGCGCCGAGCTGCTCGCGCACGCGCACCCGTAGGTTCCGGCCGGGCCTTCGGTGTCGCGCGGCTCGTCGACCAGCGGCAGCAGGCGCTTGGCCTCGCGGGCGGCGGCGTAGTGGCGGGGGCTGGTCACGATCACCAGTCCTCGGCGGCGAATGGCTGCGGGAACGTTTCGCCGGCCTCGATGCGCCGCGCCAGCTCCTCGGCGAAGGTGCGCCTGCTGTCGTCCTCATCGATGAACGTCAGCCGCCGCATCTCCTCGTCGCTCAGCTCGCGCTGCTCGTTGGGGTTGTCCGGGCAGCAGTCAGCACCGCACTGTCTGCGACCTTCCGCGATGCAAACCTCCAGGCTCTCGCCGGCCCACCACTCCATGTCGTCCATCTTGAAAATTCGGATGCTCATTGCTTGTCCAGCTCAGGCTGCACGTTGGTCGTGAAATGGCACTGCGGGCACTCCTGTCCCCAGCCGCCCAGCGTCATCAGGCCGTGTCCATTCGGACACATGCCGCTGCGCATCAGGAAGTCGTGCTCCACGAACTTGTCCAGGTCCGTGCCGGAGAGGCCGACAATGCGACTCTTGTCGATGCGTTCAACCACGTTTCATCCCTCCCGCACTTCGGGACAGTGCAGCTAAGACCAGCATCTCGCCCCTACGAATCAGCGCTGCCAGCAACTCTGCCTCGGTTGAACACTCGGGCTCTACGGTGTCAAGCGTCGCCAGAGCCTCGGCAATCCAAAGGCCGAGCGTCTGCAACTGGGCGCGCAGTTCGGGCACCGACTCCGGCTCGTGCTTCCGGGCTGCGTACCAAGCCTGCCGGCAGGATGCCTCCCACCCGGCAAACGTGTCGGGCGTTGCTGCTGCTTTGGTGGTGTCCCACCATTCATCGAAGGTCATGTCGCCTCCTTGAGCGCATCGCGCTCGCTGTAGTTCGCCGCGACGATTGCGCGCGCCAACGGCGGGCAGACCGAGTTGCCGCACATGCGCACCTGAGCATCCTTCGGCAGCACGCGGCCATCGGCGCCTCGGTCGATGATGTACGCGTCCGGCAGCGGCGCCTGCGCAACCTTCGGGAAGCCAGGCGAGACGGCGTACAGAAGAATGTCGAACTCCGCCTGAATCTTGGGGAGGCAGTTCTTGAACTGCGCTGCGCTCAGGACCTGATTGGCGCGTTTGCTCGAAGCGTAGGCGAACGGGGCGGCTTGCTGCGCGGCCAGGTCAGCGGCTTCCAGCAAGTCGCTCTCAACGGCGCACAGGCCAAGCTTCGCCGATTTCGGTACCCACCAGCGCAGCCGGTCGGCCAGCGGTGCCTCCGCCGGGTACGGGCCATAGTCGCGCTCGCACTCGGCTTCCCATGCGGCGTCCGGGCCAATCAGTGGCGGCAGGTCGGGCGTCTGGCTTGCGGTGGTGGTCATTCCCTGCTCGGTCAGGATGCCTACGGCGTTCGGGCGCTGCTGGCGAACGTGGATTTTCCGATCTTGTTCTGACCGGCGATGACGATCTTGGGCGCGCGCACGCGTCTTGTCTTGGAAATACTCGAAAGGTCGAAAGCC
>CAIWPS010000139.1 GCA_903914615.1 uncultured beta proteobacterium
AGGGCCGCTGCAAGCTGCCGGTTCTGCAGCACGTGCTCGGGCCCGAGGTCGGGCGCGTCGGGCTGCGCATCCAGCGCCGCCTCGGCCGCCTCGCCCAGGTCGCCGGCCAGGCGCACGACGCCACTGGCCTTGCGGAAATGATCCATCACCTTGTGGCGGGCGATGGTGAAGAGCCAGGTGACGAAGCGCGCCTGCGCCGCGTCGTAGCTGGCGGCCTGGCGCGCCACGGCGAGCCAGGTTTCCTGGTGCAGGTCTTCGGCCGCGGCAGCGTCGGCGCCGCCGAGCATGCGGCGGATGAATTCGAAGCAGTGCCGGTCGTGGGCGTCGTACAGGCGCGCGAAGGCGTCGTGCTCGCCACCGACGTAGCGCCGCACGAGTTCGGCGTCGCCCGTGGGCAGGGGCTCGGCGGCGTTCATCGCCGGCGATGGTAGCCAGCGCGCGGCACGGCCGATGCGCTCACCGCGGCGGCGGGTCCGGCACGTAGCCGCGGCGGTCGTCGCCCGGGAAGGCGCGGGCCTGGGCCTGGGGCGGGTCGACCGCGATGACACCGGCAGCGACCAGGTTGGCCAGGCTGTCGTAGGCCAGCTCGACCAGCTGCTGCGGGCGGCTGCTCTGGCGCTCGAAGGTCGTGCGCTGCGACACCGACCATTCCTGCGAGCCATGCGCGGTGCCCAGCTTTTCGCTGCGCTGCGCCAGTTGGGCCGCGGCGGCACGCCTGGCGATGCTGGCGCCGGTCGCGGCATCGGCATCGACCGCGGCCGCGGCAGGTGGCGGCGCGGCTGCAGACTTCGACGCCTCCGCAGCCGGAGCAGCCGCCGCTCGGGCGCGGCCCGCGTCGGCCAGATTCAGCGGCGGGCGCAGCGGCAGCATGGCCTGCGGCGCCGGCCGCTCGGCGAACACCGCGGCGCCGATGACGCCGACGTTGCCAGGGCGGCCGGTGCGGGTGGCGTAGGCATCGGCCAGCGCCGCGAACTCGAAGGCCGCGACAGCCGTGTCGGACTTGCGCCAGCCGGTGATGTCGCAGCTGCGCCAGGGGTCCAGCACATAGCCCGTCTGGCCCAGGGCCGCGGTCTCGCCCGAAACGACGTTGACGCCGTCCACCGACAGCACCACCAGCACGCGGCCCGGGCTGCGGTTGATCAGGCGCAGGGCGTAGCGGCGGCCCGGCTGGCCGGCGACGAAACTGCGGCCTTCGTGGCGGTACACGCCGAGGACCTGGCCGGTGTCGCGATCGACGACGGACAGGTCCAGCAGCGGCGCGCGAGGGTAGGCGTCGGCGGCGCAGGCCGGCAGGGCCGGCAGGCACAGCAGTGCTGCGGCCAGACCAAGGGCGCGGCGTCGCCCGGTCGCGGACGCGTGGACCGGGGGCCGGGGTCGGGGCAGCTGGCAATGGGCACTCATGGTTCGCTCCAGGTGGGTTCCCGGGCTTGTACGCACGCCGCGGCCAAACGGGGTTGAGCGCGATGCGGGCTACCCTGTGTGGGCCAACGCCCAGACGCCCCCTCCCTGCCGCGGAATACTGGCCCGGCGCTGGCGTTTCAGCGCGTCGCATGCGAGGGTTGCCATGGCTGAAAGCACCGAGTCCTTCATCGAAGCCGAAGCGGCGGGCTACACCTGGGAGCGGCGTTCACCCCTGCCTGCGGACGAGCACCTGCTGGGCCACACCGACAACTGGCTGAATGCCCTGCCCAAGGGCGTGCGCCCGGTCCACCTCCAGCATGATTTCCCGCGCATCGCCAACGCGCTGGCGAGCCTGTGGGGCGCGACCGCTGAACTCGACCGCTGCTTCGAGGACATCGAATTCAGCCCGCGCGAGGACCGGCACGGCTTCCCGCCCCTCATCAAGGAGGAACTGCTGGCCCTGCACGTCCACTCCCTGCGCAGCCGCCCGGTGCCCTACGAGGTGCGGGCGCTGCAACGTGCGCTGCACCAGGCTGCGGTCCTCGGCTGAGGCCGCGCACCGCGAGCCCGGTCTGCAGCGCCGACCTCGACGCTGCAGCTGAAGTCACGACCGCAGTGTGCGGTGCTCAGTACACCAGGGTCAGCTTGTCGACCACGTTGCTGACGCCCGGCGTGGCCCAGGCGGAATGGGTGGCCAAGTCACGCTCGGACCAGGTGTGAACGGTCCCGGTCAGGGTCACCTCTGAACCACTGACGCCGACAGCGATCGACTGTGCATCGACGGTGGCGCGCCGCCTGAGCGCGGCCTCGATGTCCGCCTTGACCAGGGCGGAGGTCAGCGCCGGCTTGATGACGATCTCGTCGCTGACGCCGATCACGCCTTGCTGGTAGCGCACGCAGTCCACGGCCGCCAGGCGCTGGAATTGCCAGTCGACGGTGCCGGTCAGCGTGACCCAGCCGTCGTCGACGCGCGCGCTGATGGCGTCCTCGGGCACGGTCGAAGACCATTCCAGTGCCGACTCGACGGCGCCGGTGATGGCCTCGTCGCTGCGGGCGCCCTCTTGCGTGAGGCTCACCTTCAGCTTGTCCGAGATGCCCTTGACACCGCTGACGCGCAGCGCAGCGCGTTCCGCCGACCACTTCTCGGCGTAGGTGCAGACCTCGCCGTCGAGGGTGGCGATGCCGTTCTTTACCTTGACGCTGACCTCGTCGGCGTGGACCGAGGGCTCCCACTTGAGCTCTTCGAACACGTCCTGCTGGATCTGGCTGTCGGACTTCATGGTGTCGGTACCTGTTTGTTGATGGGTGCCCAGCGTGTCGCGGCACCGGCCAGGCGTCTGTGCGCAAACGCGCACTGCCCGTGGGCAGGTGGCAGCGGCGAGCCGGCTGCACGCCACAAACCCGGCCGCGGGTTCCGCACGCCAGGTCAGAGACAAGGGGCAATGCCGCGGCATTTCGGGGGCTGGCCGGGAGCCCAGGCTTCGAGAATCGAGCCTGCTGCCCCGCTTCGATCGGAGCGACGGCGCGCCGACCTTGGCCCGGAGCCCGCCGATGACCACCCCCTCGCCCCATGCGGACCGCACCGCCCCAGCCGATTGGGACATCCAGTTCACCCGCCTGTCGCTGGAGGTCTTCGAGATGGCGCGGTACTGCCTGCAGGACCTCACCCTGCTGTTGTCGAATCTCGGCCTCCAGAGCGAGGTGCTGACCCGGCAGACGCCTCGCGGCGTGTCGACCTATGTCTCGGTCATCGGCCAGCGCGGCCTGCTCTGCATTTTCGACTTCACGATCATCGACGGCATGCGCACCGCCAGGCAAGCCGGTGCGGCGCTCGAGGTGCGCTTGCTGGACGCCGAGGGCGATGTGGCGAGCGAGTTCTCAGCCGCGCCGCCCGGCGCCCGCGCTGCGTTCGGCGCCGTCGCTGCCGAGATCGTGTCGGCGACGGGCGCAGGCCTGAGCCCGGCCGTCCTTCTGTCCACGATGACTGCGCACTTCTGCGCCGCAAGCCGCCGGCCGGCTGGCCTGACCCGTCATGCGTCGCCGTAGGTCCGCAGCCCGGGCGCGGCGCGCCCTGCGTTCCACGAGGCCAATCGGCAGCTTCAGACCGCGGCCAGGTGCTGACTGACCAGCCCCGTCATCTCGAACATCGTCACTTCGTCCTTGCCCATCACGGCCTTCAACGCCTCGTCGCACAGGATGTTTCGCCTGTTCGCCGGGTTCTGGAGATTGCGCGCCTTGATGTACTCCCACAGCCGCTTGGTGGCTTCGGTGCGCGCCAGGGGTTCAGAGCCCACGATTGCGGCCAAGGCCGCGCTGGGGCGCATGGCGGTCATGAAGGCCGTCTTCTTCTTCGGTGTCGTGGCGGTCATGGGGTCACTCTCTCGGGTTGGGTTGCGATGAACGCGCAACAGGCCGCCGCAGGCGCGAGGCGAACCCGATGCCCAAGCGGCTTGCCGCCGCTGCGACCATGCGCCGCCCGAGCGGCGGCTTCCGTGCGGTGGGACACCCTGCCCCGCTTCTTTGAAGTCCGGCCCTGGCGCGGCCCCAGATGCCGGACGCTGCACGCAAGGCACCCTTTGCGACTTCCACTGAGCGGACAGCGCCTGTGCAGGCAGGGCCTGAGCGTCCCTGCAATGGCGTGGTGCAAGCGGCATGCGCCCGGCCGCTCACCCTTCCCCGGAACAGCGGGCAAGCCCGCGGACCAACCTAGAATTCCCGAAGCTGCCGCAGCCGCGGCAGCCCCGTGAAAATCAAGCACAACAAACCAATGGCCACTGCAAAGAAGACAAGCACCGTCCCCGCGAAGAACAGCGCCAAGAGCGCCAAGACCACCGCGCCCGCCGCCGCAGGCACCGGCAAGACAGGCGCCATCGCGCTCAAGCCGATCAAGTCGGCCTTCAACCGGACCGCGCTGACCTCGCACCTGGCGGGGCAGGCCGGCGTCGAGCCCAAGGTCGTGAAGGCCGTGCTCGCGGCGCTCGAGTCCACCATCCTCGCCTCGGTCCACAAGAAGGGTCTGGGCGAGTTCACTCTCCATGGCCTGCTGAAGCTGGCCGTGGTGAACGTGCCGGCCAAGAAGAAGCGCCTCGGCAAGGACCCGTTCACGGGCGTGGAGCGCATGTTCGCCGCCAAGCCGGCGTCCGTCAAAATCAAGGCCCGCGCGCTGAAGAAGCTGAAGGACGCGGCGCTGTAATGGCCCTGCGCCCGCATGGCCGGTCTGGCGACCGTCATCCGGGCGCCACCTCGTGACGCGAATTCAGCCTCCCGAGAAGTCCGCACTCCAGGCCCTCGAGCCCTACGCCGGCATCGAGCCCGGCAGCGTGCTGGTGCCGCGGCGCGATGAAGAGTTCGAGGCAGCCTGGGCCGACCTGAAGTCGCACCGCTACGTCGGCTTCGACACCGAGGCCAAGCCCACCTTCGTCGCCGGCCAGGAAAGCACGGGGCCCGACGTGGTGCAGTTTGCAAGCAGCGCCAAGGCCTACGTCTTCCAGCTGAGGCACGCGGCCTGCGAGGAACTGGTGCGGACGATCCTGACCGACACCGGTGTCGTCAAGGTCGGCTTCGACCTGAAGCAGGACCAGGCTCAGCTTCGCCGCCGGCTGGGTGTGCAGGCCGGCCCGGTGCTGGACCTCACGCGGGTCTTTCACCGCAAGGGGTATCCGAAGTCGATAGGCATCAAGTCGGCGGTGGCGATCGTCTTCGGCCGGCGATTCGTCAAGTCAAAGAAGATCGCGACGACCAACTGGGCCCAGGAGCGGCTGGAGCCGCGCCAGATCCTCTATGCCGCCAACGATGCATGGGTGGCGCTTCGGGTGCTGGAGGGTCTGGGCTTGGAAGACGAAGCGGTTCAAGAGGCTCTGGAAGCCATCGCCTGACCGGCCCTATCTCGCCTTGCGGTTCTTGACGAATCGGCCCCAGTACGGGATTTCGCCTTCATGCACCTCGAAGTCGATTTCCTGGACGCGCGCGGCCATGCGCTCCTGGGCGTCGGCCACGCCCTTGTTGTAGACGCTCGGCCCGACCTCTTCGAGGAAGAAGCCCAGCAGCGCGCCCGCCGCGACATTGCCGATCTTCTCGTCCATGTGCTCGCGGAAGTAGCGTTCGATGGAAGCGACAGCCTGTGCGCGGTCTTCCTTGGACAGTTCGATGGCCATCGGCGGTATCTCCAGCATGGTTGAAGGAAGCACAGGGTCGGCGCTGCAGGCCTCCCGTGCAGGCATGACAGTGTCGCCCGTGCCACGTCGTGGGTCGCGTGGGCGGGCCTCGTGCCCGTGCTTGATGTCATAGTGGCGCCCGGCCGTGTCGGGCTCGGCGTCCAGCACCGGCCGGCACCCCCCGCTTCGAACCCGCTGCATGCCCCCGGCGCAGCCGACCACGCCCAGCCATCGCCATGCACGAGACGCCCGATTTGCTGCCAGCCAAGGACAAGGCCCCTGCCGCCGGCAGCCTGGCGAGCCACACGCCGATGATGCAGCAGTACCTGGGCATCAAGGCCGGCTTCCCCGACACGCTCGTCTTCTACCGCATGGGCGATTTCTACGAGCTGTTCTACGACGACGCCCGCAAGGCCAACCGGCTGCTGGACATCACGCTGACGACGCGCGGCCAGAGCGCCGGCGAGCCGGTGGTGATGGCCGGCGTGCCGGTGCATTCGGTGGAGAGCTACCTGTCGCGGCTGATCAAGCTCGGCGAGGCCGTGGCCGTGGCCGAGCAGGTGGGGGACGTGGCCACGGCGAAGGGACCGGTCGCGCGCAAGGTGGTGCGCGTGGTCACGCCCGGCACGGTGACCGACAGCGAGCTGATGGCCGAACGCGCCGACACCCTGCTGCTGGCCCTGCACCGCCAGCGCAGCCGGCCCAGCGCCGCGCTGCCCGACGGTGTCACCTGGGGCCTGGCCTGGCTGGGCTTGGCCAGCGGCCAGCTGGGCCTGGGCGAATGCGGCGAACGCGAGCTGTCGACCTGGCTGGCGCGGCTGGCGCCGGCCGAGGTCCTCCACGACGGCGGCGAGCTGCCGCCGGCCGTGGCGGCCTGCGGTGCTGCGCGCACGGCGCGGCCGGCCTGGCAGTTCGACAGCGCCCTGGGCGAGCGCAAGCTGCGCGAGCAGCTGCAGGTGGCCACGCTGGCCGGCTTCAACGCCCAGGACCTGGGCGCCGCGCATGCCGCGGCGGCGGCGCTGCTGAGCTATGCCGAGCACACCCAGGGCCAGGCGCTGGCCCATGTGCGGCAGCTGCAGGTGCAGCGCAGCGGCGACCTGCTGGAACTGCCACCGGCCACGCACCGCAACCTCGAGCTCGTGCAGACGCTGCGCGGCGACGACAGCCCGACCCTGCTGTCGCTGCTGGACAGCTGCCGCACCGGCATGGGCAGCCGGCTGCTGCGCCACTGGCTCACCCACCCGGCGCGCGAGCGCGGCGCGGCCGCCGCCCGCCACGAGGCCATCGCCGCCGCCATCGCCCATGGCGTGGAACCGCTGCGCGAGGCGTTGCGCGGCGTCAGCGACGTCGAACGCATCACCGCGCGCATCGCGCTGCGGCAGGTGCGGCCGCGCGAGCTCGCGGGCCTGCGCCAGACGCTCGCGGCCCTGCCGGCCCTGGCTGCGAGATCGCCCCGCGGCACGCCGCTGCTGGACCACCTGCATGCCGCGCTGGCGCCCGACCCGGCGCTGGCCGAGGCGCTGCAGGCCATCGCCGACGAGCCTGCCGTGCTGCTGCGCGACGGCGGCGTCATCGCCGCCGGCGTCGATGCCGATCTCGACGAGCTGCGCGGCATCAACCAGAACTGCGACGCCTTCCTGCTCGCGCTGGAAGGGCGCGAGCGCGCGCGCACCGGCATCGCCAACCTGCGCGTGCAGTTCAACAAGGTCCACGGCTTCTACATCGAGGTCACCAGCTCGGGCCTGGACAAGGTGCCTGCCGACTACCAGCGCCGGCAGACGCTGAAGAACGCCGAGCGCTACATCACGCCCGAGCTCAAGACCTTCGAGGACAAGGCGCTGTCGGCGCAGGAGCGCGCCCTGGCGCGCGAGAAATGGCTCTTCGACCAGCTGCTGGACCGCCTTCAGAACCATCTGGCGACGCTGTCGGCGCTGGCCCGCGCGCTGGCCGGCCTGGACGTGCTGGCCGCGCTCGCCGAACGCGCGCTGACGCTGCGCTGGTGCCGCCCCGAGTTCGTGCCCTACCCCTGCATCGAGATCGAATCGGGCCGCCACCCCGTGGTCGAGGCGCGGCTGGCCGAGACCGTGGGCGCGGCCTTCATCGCCAACCACTGCCGGCTCGATGCGAAGACGCGCATGCTCGTCATCACGGGCCCGAACATGGGCGGCAAGAGCACCTTCATGCGCCAGGTGGCACTGACCGTGCTGCTGGCCGCGATGGGCTCCTACGTGCCGGCCACGGCCTGCCGCCTGGGGCCCATCGACGCCATCCACACCCGCATCGGCGCCGCCGACGACCTGGCCAATGCGCAGAGCACCTTCATGGTCGAGATGACCGAGGCCGCCGCCATCGTGCACGGCGCCGGGGAGCACAGCCTGGTGCTGATGGACGAGATCGGCCGCGGCACCAGCACCTTCGACGGCCTGGCCCTGGCCGGCGCCATCGCCACCCAGCTGCACGACCGCAACCGCAGCTTCACGCTCTTCGCCACCCATTATTTCGAGCTCACCGAATTCCCGGCGCGGCACGCAGGCGCCATCAACGTGCACGTCGGCGCCGTGGAGAGCGGCCACGACATCGTCTTCCTGCACCAGATCCAGCCCGGCCCGGCCAGCCGCAGCTACGGCGTGCAGGTGGCGCGGCTGGCCGGCATGCCGGCGCCGCTGATCCGCCAGGCCCGG
>CAIWPS010000140.1 GCA_903914615.1 uncultured beta proteobacterium
CTCGTGGTCCAGCACCGGCGGCTCGGCGGCCCCGGCCCAGGGCTCGGCAGGTTCACGCACCGCCAGGCCCTGCAGCACCGCGGCCACGGCCGCGCGCAGCTGGGCCGGGCTGGCGTCGGACGACAGCAGCGCCAGCGGCCGCGAGGCAGGCTGCTGCGCCACGGCCCGCAGGTCCGCCCCCAGCAGCCCCGCGGGCAGGTCACGCGGCAGCGCGGCGTGCAGCGCCAGAGCCTGCGCCCCGTCGCGCGCCTGCAGCACAGCAGCGGCGGCGCCGTCGCCTTCGTGCGGCGGCTGGTCCTGCAACCGCACCTCCCAGTCGGCCACGCCGGCGAGGGCCGCAGCCAGGCCGCTGGCCAGCAGCGGGGCCGGGGCAACGACGGCGATACGGGTCATGCAGGCAGCCTCAATGGCAAGCCGAGGGCGGCCGCTCGGCGACGTCGAGCAGCAGTTCCTGCGCCTGGCCGCCGCGCGCCACCTGCAGGCGCAAGCGGCCGCCAATCTGTTCGGCCAGGCAGGCGCGCAAGGCCTCGATGCTGGCCACCGCCTGGCCGCCGGCGCTGACCAGCACGTCGCCCACCAGCAAGCCGGCCTGCGCGGCCGGGCTGCCTTCGGCGACCGAGCTCACCAGCAGGCCGTCGGTGCCCGCGCCGTCCAGCGTCGCCCGCACCGGCTGCGCGGCGATGCCCAGGTAGCCCTGCGGCACGCGGCCGTGCGTGAGCAGCGCTGTCAGCACCCGGTCCACCGTGGCCACCGGCAGCACCACGCCGTGCAGGCGGCTGAAGGCCGGGCTGGCGATGCCGATGCACTGGCCCGAGGCATCGGCCACCGCGGCGCCGGCCAGGCCGGGGTAGAGGCCGCCGTCGAGGCGGATCAGCCGCTCGACACGGCCGCCGCGCCAGCTGCGCCATTCGCCGGCAGCGGCGCCAACATGGCCGAAGCTGGCCTGCACCAGCCCCGAGGGCTCGCGGCCGACCGCGAACACGAAGTCGCCGGCGCGCGGCGCTGCGGCCGCGGCGCGTTCCACGGCTGGCACGGCCGCACCCTCGAAGGCGATGGCAGCGAGGTCGGTGCCGGCGTCGATGCCGCGCAGCGTGCCCTCGACGGGCTCGGCCCCCGGCAGCACGAGCTGCACGCTGCGCGTGCGCCACATCGCGCTGGCACTGGTGACGACGACACCGGGCCGCCAGACCACGCCAGCGGCGGCGCCGCGGCGCAAGGCGATGCCGACGACCGATGCGGCGACGCGTTCGACCGCATCGGCCACGGAAGGCAGCGCCGCGGCGGGGAGTGATGGGCTGGGTGCGTTCATGCGTAGGGCGGTTGATGGGGTGGCGTCACTGTGCGCGCCGCGCCCCGTTGGCGCATCGGCCGGGCGGGCAGACGGACCTGCCCGGGCGGGCAGGTCGCCTTGCCACGCCCGAGGTCAGCAGATGGGGCCGGTGGCCGTGCCAACAAGCCCTGGCCGCGGCCGGTCGCGGCGTGCCAGCTCGCCCATGCGCGTGGAGCGGCCCGAAGGCGCTCGATGGCCGCTCGCGGCCCGTCGCGGCGCACCTGGCCTGGCAAGCGGACCGGGCGCAGCTCGCTGGGCAGCGCGCACGCCAGGCCGAGGCGCAGGCCCGCGGTCTCGCCCAGGCTCGACACGCTGAGCCAGCGGCCCTGCCGCGGCTTGGCCTTCAGCTGCGGAAACCCACCCGTGCGTGGCTGCCATCGCAGAAGGGCTTGCTGCCGCTGGCACCGCAGCGGCACAACCTGGCGGCGGTGACCCGCGCGACGACACGGCCGGTGCCGCTGGTGATCTCCAGGTTGCCTCGCACCTGCAGCGGGCCGTCGGGCTGCGGGTCCACCGCCAGCACGCCGTCGCGCTGCGGCAGCATGGCGGTGTCGCCCGAGGGCGGCTCGCCGCTGGCCGCGAAGCCGGCGCCGTGATGCGAACCGTCGCAGTAGGGCTTGTTCTGCGACGCGCCGCAGCGGCACAGCGTGGCGCGGAAGCCGGCGTCCACGCCGTCGATGCGCAAGCGGCCTCGCAAGGCATAGGGGCCGGCCTCGCGCACGGCGGCCAGGTTGACGGGCGGCGGCGCCTCCTCCAGGCCGCCGTCCTTGCGCCGGTAGCGGATGGCGCCTGAAGGACAGTCCTGCGCGATGCCCACCAGCCGTTCGGTGTCCAACGTATCGGGGTGGATCCAAGGGCCCTGCACATTGGCCAGGAACACCGTCGGCGCGCCTGTGACGCAATGGCGTGCATGGATGCAGCGGCGGGCTTCGAACATCAGCGTCAGCGCCTGCCCTTGCACCGTCTCGACACCGTCGGCGATGGCCTGCACCGGCACCTGGGCCACAGGCTGAGCCGTCGCAGACGGCACAGGCGCCGCCGGCGTGGCCACGGCTGACTCCTGGGCCTGGGCACCGAAGCCCGCCGCAGCGCGCGTGGCCAGCGCGCCCAGCAACTTCGAGGCGCGGGCCAGACGCTCGCTGGCCGACGTCGGCAGGCTCTGCGCAGCGGCCGACAGCTCGGCCAGCCGCTCGATGAAGAAGCGGTGTGCCGCCGGCCCCGACGGCAGCGTGGCCGCATCGCGCAGCGTCGTGAAAGACACACCGGCATTGCAGCCGCTGCTGGAGGCACCGGCCGGCAGGCGGGCCGCATGCTCGCCCAGGCTGGTCAGCGCCCGCATCAACCCGATGGCCAGGTCCACCGACAGCGCCTTCTCCGGCCGTGGCGAGACCGCGGCGTAGGCATGCGCCAGCAGGCGCAGCATCAGGCCGTAGCTGGCATTGGCCAGGTCCACCGTCTCGATGGCCGCGGGCGACTCGATCCACACCCGGCCTTCGGGCCGAGGCGGTCGCCGC
>CAIWPS010000141.1 GCA_903914615.1 uncultured beta proteobacterium
GCGGCGTGATGAGCGCAGCCCAGCGCCACGTTTTCGAGTGCTGCGCGAGGGTGACGGGAGGCGAGAGCATGGACCAGGTCGGCGGATTCGTGCCAATCCCGTCGGAGCAACTGCCGTGGAACCAGCCAAAGGAAGCCGAAGCATGAGCACCTGGAAGCAAGCCACCGAGCGCGCATGCCAGGCCGTGCCGGAGCGCAGCCGTTGCGAGCCGACCGATTGCCAGATGGCCAGCCGCTGCGCGATGACCGACAGCGCGCGCAGAGGCGTCGTGATCGACGCCAGCATTGCCGCGCGCCAGCTCGGCGCGTGCCCGATGTTCGTCGACAGGCGCGCCCGGTTCGCAGCCGACCCGCGCTTCGGCGGCTGGGTCGCAGGAGCGCCGCGATGACTATTTTGACGCCGCGTCGATCAGGCGCTCAAGCCATGTGGACAGGCTCAGGCCATCGCGCTGCGCCAGACGCTCTGCTTTGGCCTTGCGCTCCGGCGTCGTGCGCAGCTCGACGCGGGCCTGCTTGGAGGCGCCCTCCGGGAGCGGAGGGCGCCCCCGGCGCTTGGGCTCTGCGGACTGCCTGCCGCTCATGGCATCTTGGCCGCGTCGATGCTGGCTTGCGCCAGGTCGAGGGCTTGATCGTCGTCGGACATCAGCGAGTAGGCGGCCGTGGTAATGAGGTGCAGCGCCGGCAGGTTGCCGAGGCACTGCCCAAGGCCCAAGGCCTGCAGCGGCGCCGGCCGCCCCGACATGGCTGCGTAGGCGGCGTCACTGACGACCTTGGCACCGTGCTTTCGGCAGGCGGCCGTGGCATCGGCCTGGACTTGTGCGGTGGTGAGCATGGCTTAGGCGCCGATGGCGGAAACGATCTGCTGCTCGACTGCCATCAGCTTGTTGAGCTTGACTCGCAGTGCGGCAACGTGGGCGGCCAAGCGGGACTCTGTGGTGCTGTTGCGGATGTCGTTGTGCGTCATGGTTATCTGGCGCTGCGTGGCGGCAAGCGCGGCCGGCAGGCGGTCCGCTGCGATGTCGATCTGCTTGCCGTCGACGCTGGTGATGGTTGCCATCTTGTCTCTCCGGTTGAGGCCAGCGATGTGCTGTCCATGGGTATTAATGTACGGCATGAAATGCCCGGGCGCAAGGGCTATTTGTACGGCGCGAATGTAAAGATGTAGGCGGCGTGATCACCAACATGTCTTTCCACGTCCCGGGCGACCCGCAAGGAAAAGGCCGGGCCAAGATCGTCCGTATCGACGGACTCCGCACGCAGGGCGGCATGAACGCGCGCGAGCACTACCAGGTCCGCTCCAAGCGAGTCAAGGCCGAGCGCGCTGCGGCCGGCTGGCTGCTGGCAACGCAGCCCAAACCCGCGCTGCCGTGCTCGGTCCTGCTGACCCGCGTAGCGCCATCGGCCGGCCTGGACGACGACAACTTGTCCAGCGCGCTTAAGGGTGTGCGCGACGAAATCGCGCGGTGGCTGGGCGTCGATGACCGCGATCGCATGCGAGTGCGCTACCGCTACGCGCAGCGGCGCGGAGCGAAGGGCGAATGGGCTGTCGAGGTGACGTTCGGCGAGC
>CAIWPS010000142.1 GCA_903914615.1 uncultured beta proteobacterium
CCGGGCTCTCGCGCATCGACGCCGGTGGCTGGCACGGCCCCGGCTTTGCGGGCGAACCGCTGCCCAGCCTGGATGCCATCGCCTGCTTCGTGCAGCGCAACGGCCATGCGCTGAATCTCGAGATCAAGCCGACGCCCGAGCGGGAATTCGCCACCGGCCAGGCCGTAGGCACCGCCTGCCTGCGGCTGTGGCCGGGCGCGCCGCGCCGCTTGCTCTTCAGTTCCTTCCAGCCCGAGGCGCTGCGCGGTGCGCGCGAAACCGCGCCGGCCATCCTGCGCGCGCTGCTGGTCGACAAGCTCTGGGCGGGCTGGTGGGAAGCCGCGCAGGCGCTGGACTGCGCTGCCGTGGTCGCCAACCACAAGCTCGTGGACGCCGCGCTGGTGGCGCGTCTGCACGGCGCCGGGCTGCGCGCGCTGTGCTACACGGTGAACGACGCGGCCGACGCCCGGCGGCTGCTGGCCCTGGGCATCGACGGCCTCATCACCGATGCGGTGGACCGCTTCGCGCCTGGCGAACGCTTGATCGAATGAGTGTCGGCAACGGCGCCAGGGGGAGGCCGGGCGCGGTCATGCCGTCCCGGTCGCCGGCTTCCAGTTCGCGTCCTTGACCTCGACGATGTAGGCATGCGAAGTGCCGCGGCCGATGTTCTCGGTGGTATGCAGCACGGCGGGCTCCCAGAACACCGCGCCGGCCGGGACGTCGATCTCGGTGGGCTTGCCGCCGTCGGGCGTCACGCGCACCTTCACCGGTGTCAGCTGCACCGTCACGTGCCCGGGGTGCCAATGCTTGCCGACGCCGCAGACGCCGGTGCCGGGCTCGCTGGCGTAGTCGAGCACGCGCACCTTGTCGTTCTCGAACAAGACGCGGTAGAGGTGTGGTGCCACCTTGGCGGCGTCCTGCGCATGCAGCGCCTCGGGCGCCACGCCGAAGGCGCCGAGCAGGGCCACGAGCTGGCGGCGGTTCAGCGGCGGCTTGCAATCGTTCATCTCATCTCCTTGGGTGTCGAACGGGAAGGCTTCACATCTGCCGGAAGAGGCCGTGGTACGGCTCGCTCACGGCGAGCAGTTCCGGGCGGCTCTTGAACTTGATCTGCATGCCGCCACCGCCATCGCGCACGATGCGGTCGATAGCCGCGACGTTGGCCAGCGTCGAGCGGTGGACCTGGCGGAATTGCGCCGGGTCCAGCTCCGACTGCAGGTCGCGGATCGACTTGCGGATCAGGGCTTCGGCGTCGGCGGTGACGACCAGCGTGTACTTGTTGTCGGCCTTGAAGTAGCAGACGTCGTCGACCATGATGAGGCGCACCGCGCTGCCTTGCGATGCGTTGATCCACTGCAGATGGCGCCGCTGCGGCGCGGCAGGCGCGGCAAGCCCGGAGAGCGCGGCCAGCGTGCTGGCCAGGTCGGGCGGCGCGGCGCCCAGCCGCTGCTTCAGCCGTTCCACCGTCTCGGCCAGGCGCGCGATCTGGATCGGCTTGAGCACGTAGTCCACCGCGCCGGCATCGAAGGCGCGCAGCGCATGCTGGTCGTAGGCGGTGACGAAGACGACATGGGCC